>JBKHCL010000167.1:0-4498 GCA_046541875.1 Phycisphaerae bacterium
CGAACTCTCCAAGGAAAAGGCCCCGGCGTAACACCCGAGCACAACCTGCAGAAAATACCCCCCGGGGCGGTCGGTTCGATCGCCCCGGTTTCATGCGCTCCTGAACCACCGCCCGGGATGGCAGCGTGCGCTTTTCGGGGATGAAAAGCCCGGTCCGACCTGCTAGAATCTCGCCCCTGTCGCAACGAAAGGACCCACGATGTCGGCGATCGATGAACTGGACCAGCTAAGAACCGATGCCCTCACCGAGCTCACCTCGGCCGACGATGCCGACGCGCTGGAAGCGTGGCGTATCAAGTACCTCGGCTCGAAGGGGCTTCTCAAAGACGCCATGTCGAAAATCGGGCAGATCCCCAAGGAGGACAAGCCCGCCTACGGCAAGGCCGCCAATGCCCTGAAGAATGCCCTCCAGTCCGCCTTTGACGAGAAATCCCAATCGCTCGTCGGCGGCGCGTCGAGTTCCACCGGGCCCATCGAGGACGTCACCCTACCCGGACGTAAGCCTCGCATCGGACATAAGCACGTCATCACCCAGACCATCGAGGAGATCTGCGAGATCTTCGCGCGGATGGGCTTCGCCATCGCCTACGGGCCGGAGATCGAAGACGAGCGGCACAACTTCGAGGCGCTGAACATTCCGGACTGGCACCCGGCGCGCGATCCGCTGGACAACTTCTACATCGACGATCGATGGATGCTTCGCTCACAGACCTCCACCGTGCAGATACGCACCATGGAACAGCAGGATCCGCCGGTGCGCGTCGTCGCCCCGGGGCGGGTCTATCGCCCGGACACCGTCGACGCCACCCACAGCTTCATGTTCCACCAGCTCGAAGGGCTGTACGTCGACGAGGGCGTCACGATGGCCGACCTCCGCGCGAGCCTCGACCAGTTCTGCAAGGCCTATTTCGGGCCCGAGGTGCAGACGCGTTTCCGCCCGAGCTTCTTCCCCTTCACCGAACCGTCGGCCGAGGTGGACGTGCTGTTCCACTACGACGACGGCAGCACGCAATGGATCGAACTGGGCGGCTGCGGCATGGTCGATCCGAATGTCCTGTCGGCCGTCGAGTACGACCCGGAGAGATACACGGGTTTCGCCTTCGGGCTGGGTATCGAGCGGATGGTCATGCGCAAGCACAACATCCCCGACATCCGCTACCTGTTCGAGAACAACGTGCGTTTCCTCCGCCAGTTCTGACCGCCGCACCCGTCACCGCCGGACAGCAATCAACCTTACGCGCAACGCGAGAGGGCCCATGGACGTTCGATTGGACACCGACTTTCCCGGCGGCAACGGCGTGCTGATCGAGGCAACCGACGCCGGCCCGGCCGTGGTTCGGTTCGCGGCCGAGGCGAAGAACTGCCCCCAGGCGATGTGGTTTCACTTCCGCCTCACAGGCCTGCCCGGCCAGGAGGTCCGCGTCGTGCTCGCCAATCCCGAGCAGACCCTCGGCGGGCCCGACTGGTCCACGAACCACCCGCTCTTCCGGACGCGAGACGCGCACTGGCAGCGAACCGGCGACCCCCTGCCGCTGGCGACCCCCGCCGGACGAACCGAATGGGCGTGGGACCTGCCCTGCCCCGACGGCAGCGTGGAGTTCGCACACTGCTATCCGTATCAGCTCGCCGACATGGACGCCACGCTGGGCGAGTTGCACGCCCCGTGGGTCCGCGAGACGATCGGCGTGACCATCCACGGGCGGGCGATCCCGGCGGTGTACAGCGAGAAACCCGACGGAAACAAGCCCGTCGCGCTGCTCACCGCGCGTCACCACGCCGGTGAAACGCCGGGAGCGTGGGTGCTGGATGGCCTGCTGCGGGCCGTCGACGCCGACCGTTCGCTGCGCGAGCGCGTCGCATGGTCGGCCATCCCCATGGTCGACCTCGACGACGTCGTCGAAGGAAGCTACGGCAAGGACCCCCACCCCCACGACTGCAACCGGGCCTACGGCGTGATCTGCCGACCTGAAGTGGCGGCCGTCATGCACGAATGCTACCGCCTCAAGGGGCTCGGGCTGGCACTGCTGTGCGACCTCCACGCCCCGTCCCACCGCGAGCGGCGCTCCTACGTGCCCATTCGCGGCTGGTCGAAAGATGCCGTGATCAACCCCATCGCGCGGGAATTCGGCGAGCGTTTCCAGCAGGCCGTCCCCTCCCCGCTGCGGTCGAGCATCGCCCACGTGCTGCCCCCCACCACCGCTCGCAGCCGATACCCGGGCACCAGCGCGTCGCGATGGGTTACCGAAGCCCTCCACACCGACGGCGTGTGCGTGGAGACCAGCTACCACGGCACCGAGTCTCGCGATTACACGGTGGCCGATTTCCGCCGCATCGGGCAATCGCTGGCGGAAACCATTGCGGACTGGGTCACGAATCGTCCGAATACACTGTAGGAGGACGACCCGAACGATGGCCGAGATGAGCAACCCAACCGACCCGACCGCCCACGCCAACGGCAAGCTCCCCGGGAACCCCATGCTGTTCGAGGTCGCCTGGGAGGTCTGTCAGCAGGTCGGGGGGATCTATACGGTGCTCCGCAGCAAGGCCCCGTTCATGACCGACCATCGCGGCAGCGCGTACTGCCTCATCGGCCCCTACAACCGCCGGACCGCACCGGTGGAGTTCGAGGAATCTCCCGCCGGCGGCGCCATCGGCAAGGTCGTGGACGTACTGGGGGAGATCGGTGTGACCGCCCACTACGGCCATTGGTTGGTCACGGGTCGCCCGCGGGTGGTGCTGCTGGATGTGGACGGGATCCGCCCGCGCCTCGGCGAAATCAAATACCACCTCTGGGAGCAGCACAACATCTCGGCCGACACCGGCGAATCCGTCCTCGACGACGCGATTGCCTTCGGATGGTGCGTCCAGCAGTTCTTCTCCGCCCTGTGCGAGGTCGGCGGGTACAAGGCCCGACCGGTCATCGCGCACTTCCACGAGTGGATGTCCGCTTCGGCGATCCCCGAGATGCGCCGCCAACGCCTGCCGTTGCACATTGTGTTCACCACGCACGCCACGCAGTTGGGGCGGTACGTGGCGATGAATGACGAGGGCTTCTACGATCACCTTCCCTTTGTCGATTGGCTGGGCGACGCCCGACGCTTCAACATCGAACCGCAGGTCCGCCTGGAACGGGCAGCCGCTCACGGATCCCACGTGTTCACCACCGTATCGGACGTGACGGCCGAGGAATGCACACACCTGCTCGGGCGGAAACCCGACGCCGTCACGCCCAACGGACTGAACATCGAACGCTTCGTGGCCATGCACGAATTCCAGAATCTCCACCGTCTCTATAAGGAGAAGCTGCACGAGTTCGTGATGGCGCAGTTCTTTCCCAGCTACAGCTTCGACCTGGACAAAACCCTCTACGTCTTCACCTCCGGGCGATACGAATATCGCAACAAGGGCTTCGATTTGACCATCGACGCGCTGGGTCGGCTCAACCGTCGGCTCAAGGAGAAGGGCCCAGCCGACGTCACGGTGGTGCTGTTCATTCTCACCCGCCGCCCCTATCGATCGGTCATTCCCGACGTGCTGCGCCGCCGGGCGATGATGGAGGAACTCCGCAAGACCTGCGATGAGGTTCGCGACGAGCTGGGCGAGGCGTTGTGGCATGGGGCGGCCCGCGGGGAACTGCCGGACTTCGAGAAGCTCATCTCCGATACCTCCCGCATGCGCCTGTTGCGAATGATCCACGCCCACCAGAGCAGCGACCTGCCCCCCATCGTCACCCACGACCTGTGGGACGCCGGCGACGACGCCATCCTCCAGCAGATCCGCAACTGCGATCTGATCAACCGCGAGGAGGACGCGGTCAAGGTGGTCTACCATCCCGAGTTCGCCTCCGCGTCGGACCCGCTGCTGGGGATGGACTACGACCAGTTCGTCCGCGGCTCGCACGTGGGGATCTTTCCCAGTTACTACGAGCCGTGGGGCTACACGCCGCTGGAATGCGTGGCGTACGGGATTCCCACCGCCACCAGCGATCTCAGCGGATTCGGGTCGTATGTCTCGCAGCACTTCCCCGAGCACGAGGAAAACGGAATCTTCGTGGTCAACCGTCGTGGCCGAGATTATCACACAGCCACCGACGAACTGACGGCCTGGCTGGAATCACTCGCCTGCCTCAACCGCCGCGGGCGAATCACGCTGAGAAACCGCGTCGAGAGCCTCTCGGAACATTTCGACTGGCACCGGATCGGGCAGACCTACCTCGACGCCTATCGAACCGTTCTAAACATCAACCCGGCCGACTGAGCATCGATTCCGGTGGTTCGCCGGCCCTGCAAGTCCTCACCGTAAGGTGGGGGATAAAATGCGCATAACCGTTTTCAGGAGTTGTTCCGCCCGCAACAAGTTGCGGGCCCTACGGTTGTGCTTTCGCATGCCACAAAAGACCCTCTCAGGAAGCCCCCACCGTAAGGTGGGGGATAGAACGCGCACAACCGTTTTCAGGAGTTGTTCCGCCCGCAACAAGTTGCGGGCCCTACGGTTGTGC
>JBKHCL010000168.1:0-4485 GCA_046541875.1 Phycisphaerae bacterium
CATGGGCTGGAAGGCCATGCAACAACTCGGGTACCACCGGCGTGTCGCCTCGCCGGTGCGTTGCGGCGGTCTGTTTCAGTCGGCGTCGGTCTCGGCCTGACCGAAGACGCGACCTTTCCTGCCGGTGTGGTTGGTGAGCACGGCGAAGGCGGGCAGCAGCATCGGACGGATGAGAAACGTGTCGATGAGCATGCCCGCCGAGAGGGCGAAGCCCAACTGCATCATGAGCCCCAACTCGCCAACCATGAGGCTGCCCAGCGTGGCGGCCATGATGATTCCGCATGAGGAGATGACCGGACCGGTGTGTACCAGCGCCCGTCGGACGGCGGGGCCTGTGGGAAGATGCTTGCTTTCCTCGGCGAGGCGGGCGGCCAGGAAGATGTTGTAGTCCTGCCCGACGGCGACCATGACCACGAACAGGAAGATCTCGACTTTCCAGTCCAGCCCCGGTTCGCCCAGGACCGTCGTGAGCACCCACCAACTCACCCCCAGCGTGGCAAAATAGCTCAGCAGCGTCGCCACGATCATGAACCCCGAGAGCACCGCGTCCCGCAGGAGCAGGTAGACCAGCACGAAAATCGTGCCCATCGTCAGCAGCGAGATTACCAGCATGTCGCGCCGGGTGACCTTGCGGACGTCCACCATCTCGGCGGTTGCTCCGGCGAAGTGGGCGTTGGCGTCCACGGGCGAGTCGGCCAGCGCCCCCCTCGTGGCGCTTCGGACCTCCTCGAAGACGTCCATCGCCTCGGGCGTCAGCGGGCTGAGCCCGAGGACGACGTCCACGCGCAGCGTCTTCCCGTCGGGGCTGAGATACTTCTCGGCCACGGCGGCGCCCCCGAACTCGCGCGCGAGGAAGTTCTGCCACGGCGACGCCGATTTACCGAACGGCTCGGCCAGGGTGCGGACGCTTGAGACGTCGTCGACCGCATCGAGCGCGTTGGAGAGCTGCTTGCTCAGGGCAAGCCATGTCTCCGCGTCGTGGGGTTCGCCTGCGTGGATCAACGCGGTGGTCGCGGCGATCTCGCCTCGGGGCCAGTGGCGGGCGGCCATCTCCACGCCCGAAGCGGCGTTGCCCACGCCGTTGGGGCGTTTCTCGACGCGGAACCCGCTCAGCGCGTCATACAGCCAGGGCACGGTCGCGCCACGGACGACCGGGGCAGCCAGCAGCAGCACGGCGAGGCAGAGAATGAGCACCGGTCGGCGTGTGACGATCTTCGCCAGCGTCGGCCAAACGCGACGGCGATCCATAACGTCCCTCGCCAGACCCGCTCGCCACCGATCGGTGGGCGCCGGCCAGAAGACCCATCGCCCGAAGATCGCCAACAGCGCCGGGACCAGGGTTATCGACGCAGCCGCCGCGACCAGCAGGCTCAGTCCCACGGCAGGACCGGTGGTCACGAAGATCCCGAACTGCCCGAAGCTGAGCATCATCAGACCGGCAGCGTCCGTACCGGCCGAGGCGGCAATCGCCGGAAGCGAGGCGTCCAGCGCCTTGATGGCAGCCCGGGCGGGGGGCATGGCCTCCTGGAGGCTTTCGCGGTATCGGCTGATGAGCAACACCGAGTAGTCGATCCCCGCTCCGTACATGAGCACGAACACGAAGATCCGCTCGGCCGTCCCGGTATGGAAGTCCACCAGCTCGCCGAGGCTGAGTGATTTGAGCACCACGACCGACGCCATTCCGATCCCCGCCAGCGGAATGGCTGCCGCCACCGGAGCGCGGTAGACGATCAGCAGAATCACAATGACCGCGATGAGCGTGACCACGCTGGTTCGCTCGTGCGACCGCTTGGCCGAGAGGGCATAATCGCTGCCGAACCCCGCCGAACCCGAGACAGCCACCTCCAGGCCCTCGGGCAGATCGACGCGCGTGAGCAGCTCGTGCAGATAGCCGATGAACCGATCGGCGTGCAGCGAGATGAAGTTGCTCGGGAGGTTCACCATGATGGTGGCCGCCTGGCCGGACGGCCCGCCGGGCGCGATCTGCGGATTGGGCACGATGGGCTTGTTCACCAGCGGCAGCTCGGGCACCCCTACCGACCCGGGCGAGACGACGGTGACCTCCTCCATATCGCCCGGGCGAAGCGCGTTGGGCTCGCCGGGGGCGGCCCCGTGGCGAACGTACTCGGCGACCCGGTCGATGGCGACCCGGTCGTCGGCAGAGAGCGGCCCGGCGGACCGCTCGAAGACGATGACCGCCTGGCTGAGTGCCTCGTCCTTCCAGAACGCCTTGCCCCAGAGCTTGACGGCCTTGACGTAATCGGTGTGGGGCGGGAGGAACTGCTGGCGTTCATTCTCGGACGGATCGATCCGGGGCGTGAATACCCAAAGCGCCGCGGTCAGCAGGATCCACGCGAGCAGCACCCACCAGCGGCGGCGATAGATATGCGATCCGAGTTTCACAATTTACGTTCCGATAGGCACTTGAGATATACCCGCCTGCCTCGGCGCCTTCTGCCACGGAGCTACTCGAACAAGGCTGAGCCGATGCGAAGGACGGTGGATCCCTCCTCGACGGCAATCTCGTAATCGTTGCTCATGCCCATCGAGAGGTGCTTGAGGGTGGGTCTGCCGATCTGCTCGCGCTTCATGTCGGCCATCACTTCCCGCAGGCGGGAGAAGCTCTCGCGCACGGCGTCGGCGTCGGCCGACAGCGGGGCCATGGTCATCAGCCCGACCAGTCGAAGGTTCTTGAACGTGCAGACCATCTCGCCGAGGTGCCCTGCCGCACCCACCGGAACGCCGTACTTCTGGGGCTCCTGCGAGCAGTTGACCTGGACGAACACATTCACGGTCTCACCGCAGCGCGAAGCCCGATCCTGAAGCTCCTCCGCGAGGCGAAGCGAATCGAGCGAATGAATCGTCCTGGAGGCCTGGAGCGTGTGTTTGACCTTGTTCCGCTGCAGGTGCCCGATCATGTGCCAGCGGATCGGACGGGGCACGTCGTTTCGGCGGCGTTTCAGGTAGGCGTCCAGCTCGGCCGCCCGCTCGGTGAGCTGCTGGGCGCGGTTCTCCCCGAAGTCCGTGATCCCCGCGTCGATGAGGTTCTTGATGGTCTCCAGGTCCACCGTTTTGGTGACGGCGACCAGGGAGATCTCCGACGGGTCGCGCCGCGCGCGTCGGCAGGCGGCCCGGATATTCTCGCGAATGGTCGCGAGGTTCTTCTCGATTCGATTTCGTGACACTGCCATGGGCGAACTGTACCCACTCCCGGCCGCGCATTCAAGACGCTCCCCGCGAGCTACTCCTCCAGCGGCGACTGGTCCAGGAAGTCCCGCAACTGATACTCGTCATACGACCGGAAAGTCGCACCGGTCTGGCCGGCGAGGTCCTCCAGGATCTTCGCGTCCTCCGGGCGGGATCCGATGGAAATCACCACGAGCCGTCGACCCGACTCCGACGCCCAGGACTTCATCGCTGCCGTCGCCTTCGGGTCGTCGATGGGCCCGCGCGTCAGCAGGACAACCGTCTTGGCGCCGAGTTTGCCCGCCGACTCGATCGCCGAGGGAATCACCGAGTCGGTCGTGCCGCCCGGATAGGTCGTATCCAGCACAGTCAGCATGCGTTCGGCCGCCGCCTTCCCGCCGGTCGGCGAGCCCTCGATCGGCCGGACAAGCCCCTGGGACGAGGCGTCCTTCATCACCAGCAGTTGGACGCGGGACGATTGCGGCAGCGACGCCACCGAGCGGTACACCATGACGGCTGCGTACCCGATGGTCGGCCTCATCGCCCCGCCGGCGTCCACGACATACACCACCGGAGGCCGAACCGCGATATCCCCTGCCACCACCGACGACCCTCCGCCGGCGAAGGGGTTCACGCGGGACGGGGGCGGCGGCGCGTTGGGGTCTCGCGGGGCCTGGGGGACCGGACCTTGATGGGGCTGACCCTCGTCGGTGGGGGACATCATGGCGACCAGGGCCCACGCCAGCCCCGCCAACACGACCACCAGCAGGCCGATCAGCGCGAGGGTGAAGATGCCCTGCACGCGGACGGGCTTGGCCATAGCGACGTGCTGGGCGCGTTTGGCGCTGTCAGCCGACCGCTCGCTCACACCCGGGGCGTGTTGGGCGGGTTGCCCCGGGCGGGGAGTTCCGGGCTTCGCTGCGCCCGGGCGGTCCGGGCGCGGCGACGGAGCAGCCGGGCGGGCCGTGGCCGGGCGTTGGCCGGACTCCGGGACCGACACGATCGCCTTGCAGTAGGGGCAGCGACACATGCTGCCGGTGAACGCCTCGTCGACGGAGATCCTCTTCCGGCATTCGCTGCAACGGATGATGATGGCCATGTTTTCCTTCCTGCCGAGGGTGTTCGATGGGTCCTTATACGGTACCGCCGGAATCGGCCGACAACAACAGGATTCGCGCTGAGGCGGGTTCATCGGTGTGCCACATGATCTGGGAGGGCCTCTCATCAAGCGGCGCATCGGCCGAGCCACGGAAAACCCCTTCGAGGGAGCCCCCACCGTAAGGTGGGGGATGGACCGCT
>JBKHCL010000169.1:0-4472 GCA_046541875.1 Phycisphaerae bacterium
AGCCCCTACCGTCAGGTGAGGGATAGGACGCGCATAACCGTTTGCAGGAGTCGTTCCGCCCGCAACAAGTTGCGGGCCCTACGGTTGTAGCACAGCCTTGCAGTTGAAAATCCTGAGCGAAGTCGAAGGGGCCGTGTATCCGTGGGCCGGAAGCCCATGCCACCGGATGCCTCGCCGCCCGTCAGATCTCGTAGACCGTACCGTCGCGGTACTCGGTCCAGGCCGGCTCGAAGGCAATGTCGCGGTCCGGGATCGGCCTGGGGGTCTCTGTCCGGGTGGCGAAAAGGTCCGCCGCCTCCGGGTCGTATCGCAGCAGAAGGATCTCGTTGCGGAGGTCCTCGTTCTCGGGCTTGACCTTGTAGGGCTGGTCGGTCTCCGGGTCGATGAGCCTGGGGTGCATCGGCTCGCCGGCGGGGTCCAGAATGCAGTGCGAGCCGCGCGAGCCCACGCCGCGCTCGAACATCGCGCAGATGCTCTTGAGCAGCGCGACGTGCGTCATGCACTGCTGCGTGGTGCGGACGGCCTTGGGCAGGTCCTTGCGGGTTTCGACGGTCATTCCGTGCCGGCCGAGTTCCAGGTCCAGGGCGAGGGCTTCGTCGAGGGCCTTGCGGGCGCCGTCCTTCGAGCGAAGGTGGGCGCCGTAGCGGGTCATGCGTCGACCGATCTCAGCCATCACGTCCTCGGGCGCGGGGGCCGGGCCGTCGGAAGTCTTCATCAGCGCATCGAACCACTGGAGCGTCTGGGCGATCGCCTCGGAGACCACCGCCTCGGCGCCGGCCAGGGAGGGCGTGTCGGCCGAATAGTTGTTGGCGATGTACTCAGCCGCCCGGGCGGCTCCGACCTGTCCGGCGTTGAGGGCAGACCCGCCGGGACGCTTCACGCCGTGCGTACCGGCCATCTCGCCGATGACGAAGGTGTGGGCGATGTTGCTCTCCCACCACTTGTTCACCGCGAACCCGCCGTTCATGTGCTGAGCACAAACCGCGATCTCCAACGGCTCGGCCGTCAGGTCGATGTCGTTCTCGGCGTACAGTTCGATGGCCGGCGGGTTCATGTGCTTCAGACGCTCGATGGGCAACTCCTGGCGGGCGCCGGTGGCGTCGAGATACTCGCGGGCTTCGTCACCCAGGTCGTCGATGGAGAACGCGTCCCAGCCGTCGGCGGGGACGGGGTTGTGCAGGAAGTCCATCCACACGCGTCGGCCTCGAACGACCGTTTCCACGTGGACGGCCATGTCCACCAGCGAGGACTGATGGTCGGTAATCCGCTGGGCGTCGAACGGCCATTGGTAGCCCTTGAGGAACACCGCGGTGCACATCGAGGACATGTCGTCGAAGTACTCGGTGAGAAACTCCCGCTCGTCGCCGCCGTCGGCGTCGGTGGAATAGATCCGCGGAACCACCTGCATATACGTCCCCGAGACGTTCCAGCGGAAGCCCTTGTAGGGCTGGCCCTTACGGGCGCCGGCGCCGCTGAGAGGCTCGTCGTGGGAGATGCTCGCCAGCCCGTACTGCGTCTCGGTGAAGTTCGCCGCTTCCAGCCCCGCCAGGAAGGCCGGCGCGTGAATGCCATACTGCCCGCGCGGGTACACGGTAGTCTGATAGACCTCGCCGGGCCCGCCGGCGGCGAGCACCCAGTTCTCGGCGACGTACAGCTCCAGGCCCGGATCGTCACACCCGGCGCGGACGGTATCGAAGCAGAGCATGCCCACGATGCGTTTTTCCTCGCCCGTCCCTGCCGTGAGGAACTGCGCGACCGGGCGATGGTCCACGATCCGCACGCCCTCGCGGTCGGAGGCGGCTTCGAGGCACTCGCTCATGAACCTGCTGGTCTTCGGGCCGGCGGAGGTGGCACGTTCGTAGGGGTCGTGGTCGGTCTTGTAGCCGATGAACGCGCCCCACGGATCGTGCGGGAACGGCACGCCAGCCTCGACGAGGTTATAGAACCCCCGCAACGAGCCGATGCCCTCGGCCAGGGCGTTGTCGCCGTTGCAGCAGCCGAAGGCGGTGAGCGTCCTGGCGAAGTCCTCAGCCGTGTCCGGAATGCGCGGGGAGGTGCCCATCTTGTAGTAGGTCTGCTTGTCGGACCCGCTCATGCGCGATGCCCCGAGCTTCTTGCCGCCCGTGACGACCAGGACCTTCTCATGCGGGTCGTCCACACCGGCGGTGCGCCAGAAACGCACCAGTTGATTCGCGCAACCCATGGCTGCGGCGCCGGCGCCGACGATGACGGTGTTCACACACGTAACGGGAACCGAAACCCCGTTGACGGACAGTTCGGATGTCTGCATGGATGCAACCTCGTGATGGAAAGCGGGAATCGCCCCGGCGGCGCTGCCGGCGGGGTTGAGTTCGTGTGGTTGTCCCGGACCCGTCGAGGCCCGGGGAATGTCGGAATCAGAGCGTCTTCAGGTGGAACCCGCCATCGACGTTGATGACCTCGCCGGTGGAAAAGCCCAGCGCCCCCGACGCGACGGCTGCGACGGCCTTGCCGATGTCCTCCGGGGTGCCCCAGCGGCGGATGGGGGTAAGCCCCTCGCCGATGAGCTTGTCGTACTTGTCCTTGACGCCGGCCGTCATGTCCGTGGCGATGATCCCGGGCTGGACCTCGTAGACGTTGATGCGGTCCTCGGCGAGACGGGCCGCCCAGAGCTTGGTCGCCATGCTCACGCCCGCCTTGGAGAGGCAGTATTCGCCGCGCGAGGGGCTGGCAGTGTAAGCGGAGATCGACGAGATATTCACGATCGCCAGGAAATCGTCCTTCCGCTGGGATCGCTGTTCGATCATCCAGTTGGCCACCGCCTGGGTGAGAAAGTACGGGCCCTTGAGATTGATGCCCATCACGAAGTCGTAGCTTTCCTCGGTGGCTTCGGTGATGTCGGCGCGGACCCTCGGAGCGACCCCGGCGTTGTTGACCAGCAGGTCCAGGCGTCCGAAGGATTCGCGGATCGTATCCAGGCACGCGGAGCGGTCGGCCGCGACGGTGACGTCGCCGGAGATCGCCAGGGCGTTGCGACCCTTGCCCTGGACAGCCGAGACCGTCTCGCTGCCGTCGGACAGATCGAACACGACGATGTCGTAGCCGGCGTCGGCCAACTGCAGTGCGATGCCCTGACCGATTCCGCGGGCGGCTCCGGTGACCATGGCTACGGGTTGATCATTCATGGGGGGTGCTCCTTGGGGGTACGAACGCGAGCAACATGCATTGAACGTTTGACGGCCCCCGCCTCCGAAGGCGACGGCATCATGCCCGCAGGACGGGTTTCATGCACGCTGCTCCTGCAAATGCAAAAAGGTCCAATCCGACCGGAGATTATGCCCGCAACCGACCGACCTGTCAAACCCGGTTTGGCCGGGACGCAGACCACGCCCCCGCCGGGCAACTGGCCCGCCGCTTGGCCCGCTTCCGCGTCGGGGCAACAGTCGGCCGACATGCCACGCCGGATTTGCCCAATGCGGGGGCATCTTTCGCCGAGACGTGTCGGATGCTCCTTGGATGGGCTGACTTTTCGCCCGGCCGGCATGCCCGACATCGACACATTCGCCCAACCGAACCCCATTGCTGCCCATAAGTTCCGTGATCGGGGGCTGAAACGGGAATACTCCTAAGTCTCGTATTAGCAATAATTGCCTTGTTCTTTTGTCTATGTTTTTGCGATAATCCATCCGATACGGTAAATAGAAGGGCTGCACGCTTGCTCTGGAAGGAACGTGGGAACAGTTTGAATGGCTAAGAATCTTTCGACATTCGCGATTGCGGAGATGCTTCACGTGGACCCGGGATCGGTCGCCAACTGGATCGACCAAGGGCTGCTGAAGGCACATCGTACACCCGGTGGTCACCGTCGCGTGGCCAAGGACGACCTGGTCTCCTTCCTGCACGAGCACAAGATGCCCCTGCCGGAGGACCTGCAGGACCGCCCGACGCGCGTGCTCGTGGTGGACGACGAGGAGGCCGTCGCGCACATGGTCGCCAAGGCGCTGTCGGCCGCCAAGCCGAACTTCGAGGTCATCGAGGCACACGACGGCTTCCGCGCCGGCACCATGGTCGCCACGCTCAAACCCGACGTGGTCATTCTCGACCTCCGCATGCCGGGAATGGACGGCTACGAGGTGTGCAGGCTCATCAAGTCTCAGCCTGCCACCAAAAACGCCGAAGTCCTGGCCATGACGGCCTACCCGTCGCCCGAGAACGAGCGGAAAATCCTCGAATGCGGAGCCCGGGTCTGCATGACCAAGCCCCTCGACCTCGACATGCTCATCAAAGAAGTCGAGATCTCCCTGTAACTCTCAAGAACCCCCAGACTCTCCCGGCCCGTCGGATTCCCCGATGGGCCGTTTGCATGCGCCCCTCGCCCGACGTTCTGCCAGAGCGGCCGCGCCCGTCCCACCAATAACTTCGCCGGTATCCCACTTCCATCCCTTCACAAACTCCGTCACCCGCCAACAGGTTGCCTGAATGGCTGATTGTCC
>JBKHCL010000170.1:0-4376 GCA_046541875.1 Phycisphaerae bacterium
GATCCCGCAGGACCGGAGCGTCGATGTACCGCAGCCCCCAGACGTACTGCTTGTGAAGGTACGCCTCGAACCGGGCGTAACCCTCAGCCATGGAGTTGGACGACGCAGAAGTCTCAGCCATGGAAACCGACGGCGCGGAATTCTCAGCCATGGACCGCGGCGCGGGAGATGTCTCGGCTGCCACCATCGGCAAACCCCTTCATTGACGGCCCACATTCTCCCGCGCCGTCGGTCGACCGACAAGGAGAAATCGGGTGTCATTTCAGTCCGGCCAGTTGTTCCGCCCGCAAGCAAGTTGCGGGCCCTACGGGTGGGGGACGTCGAGGGTGGCGGTGTACGATCCCCCAGCTGACGCCGGGGGCTTGCTTCACATGCTCCCGTCGTTGGCGCGCGGGTTGGGAGGTTTCGCCCGCAAGCAAGTTGCGGGCCTGCAGACAGCGGTGGCATGGGCTTCCAGCCCATGCAGTCACGGCCTGGAAGGCCGTGCTACTTGGCACTGAAGCGGATCCATCGCCCGCTGCGGGCGGGAAGGTCAATCGCCAGCGTGCCGCTCACGTCGATCGGTTCGCCGGTGACGGCATCCACGCCGTCGGCGTAGGAGGCGTCCCACACCTGCAGCAGGGCCGGGGTGGCCGATCCGTCATTGAGCAGAAAGTAGTGGTCGGCTTTGCCCGCACGCAGGCGGAACGTCATCGGCGCGGTACATCGCCAGGTGGGCATCGCGCCGACGGTGACCAGCTCAGCCAGCAGCCGTTCGATCTCCCCGCAGCCGGGGGTGTGACACATCCTGCCGGCGTCGAAGCCGATCAGCACAGCGGCGCCCTTGCCGATCTGCTGTTCGGTGATGGCGGCCCGTCCGTCGGCGAACCGGGCCAGCACGCGGGCGTCGGTCGCCTCGACGTCGCCAAAGAAGCCCTCGATGCTCGCCTGGCCCAGTTGCATCGGCTCGGTGCGGGTGTCGTGAATGACGTCCACCCACGCCCCGAACAGCGCTTCGAGTCGGCTGCCGGGCCCGGTGGGGCGAACCTTGCCCCAGCAATCCTGGAAGCCGAACTGCACGTCCGCGATGAGTCGCCCCCCCCGCTGGACGTACTCGGTGAGAGCGTCGATGGTTTCGTCGCTCATCGCCCGGGTGTGCGCTGCGTAGAGTACCGGCCAGACCGGGCCCAGACCGTCGCGGATCTCGTCGGCGGTGACGTACTGGAACGGAACCTGGGCGTTGATCATCGCGCGCGAGGCGCCGATTCGCGCCCGCGAGGCCTGCATCGCCGTGCCTTTCGCGAAGCGGCCGACCCCCTGCTGCAGGTCGTGCCGCTCGGGCTCGAAGCAGAGAATCGCCTCGGTGTCCCAGTCCTCGATGATGCCCACCCGCGCTTCCTGGTCGGCCGACCAGATCTCGTCCTTGTAGCGGTCGATGGCCCGGGCGATCTGCCCTCCCTCGACCGCCCAGGGCGTGAGCTTGCCCGACAGCGTGGTCATTCCATATTCGCCGCTCTCCCAACCGCCGGGCCGATGGTTCCACGTCCAGAAGGCGATGCTCTCGTTGCCGGCTGCGAGGTAGCTGAGCATGAACCGCCGCATCTGACCGGCCGACATCGCATTGGGATACCCGCCGGAGTACTGCACCGCCCCACCGGTGGTCTCGTACGCGGAGGTGTGCCCGCCCTTGAAGTAGTCGTTGGTGAGCTTGGCCTGCATGTAGACGGGGCGGTCGATCTCGCCGGCGACAAGCTCGAAATGCCACGCCGGATGGATCGAGCTCATGTACACGTCCCCGGCGGCCGCCCAGTCCGGGAAGTGCCACCGCAACTGCGCCTGGTTGGCGTGCAGTTGGTGTGAACCGAGGAGGACCATGTGCTCATCGTCGATGCTGCGGATGTGATCGGCCAGGTGACGAACGCGGGCGTTCATCTTGTCGGCAAAGTAGCGTAGAAGATCTCGGCCGGCCCCGTAGTTGACCTTCGCCCGATGCACGCCGCTGATCTGCGGGTCGGCGTCGAACCCCTTGAGCACCTCCCATGCCTTGTCAAAGCTTTCGGCGATGGGCTTGCCGGTTTCCGGGTAAAGGTTCCACGCCGCGTCCAGGGCCTCGATGGTCCCGTACTTCTCCTCCAGCCAGCGCGCGAAGCGGAGCTGATCGTACTCGGCGTCGAGGTTGCCGCTGGCCGGCGCCGGCTCGCCCGGGCCGCCGTACGCCAGCGTGGCCGGGTGGTCGCGGTACCGCTCGATAAGAGGCGTGACGTGCTCGGCGATCGCCGATCGGTAGGACTCCTCGTCCGGCCAGAGCATGGCGAACTCGTCCTCCGTCAGGCCGTGCCTCGTGAGCATCGCCCGGGAGGGGCGAATCCACGGGACGTGCCAGATCACGCCGATTCCCGCATCCTCGGCCGCCCCGAACCACTCGTCGGGTCGACGGAAATCCCACCGGCCCGGGCGAATTTCCTCCGGATCGGCGGTATGGAACCGAACGGCGTTGTAGCCGAGTTCGACCATGCGTTTGAACTCATCGCGGAGGACATCCACGCTGTAATCGCCCGGCTGCCAGTAGACCACAGCCACGAACGAACTCCGCTGCTGACGCATGCGGCGCTGCGTGGGCGATTCATGACGTTGACGGAGGTGGCGAAGTGCTTCGTTACGAACAGGTTCAGAAATCATGACAGCTCCCCGGCTGGAACGCGAACGGACCCAGCCCATGCTGAACCCGATGCATAAGAGCATAGACCCCTGCAAAGAGAATTTCGAGACCCAAGGCGTCATTCGGTATTTCGCAGGCATTCGGTTGCCGATTTTGGGCATGGACCCCTTTGCGACGATCCCGTATAATTGTGCGTCATGAACGGGAACAAAAACAATCAACGGAACGGGAATGGCGGCTCGGCTGCTCGCAAGGCGGTGGAACTTCGCCTGGCGGTTTCCTATGCCCACTCACGGGGGGACCTGCTGGGGATCGCCAAGTACTCCAGGCTGCACGGGGACTGGGAATTCTTCGGCGGCCCGAAAACAGAGAAACTGGCGATCTCTCCGATGCCGGTCGGCCAACCCGACGGGATCATCGCCCAGGTCACCGAGCCAGCCATGGCCGAACAACTGCAGAAGTTCGACGCACCCGTGGTCAATATTTCAGGTGCCTTGGAGCACCCGCCCTTCCCCACGGTGCGCGTGGACGACCATGCCGTGGGCCGATTGGCTGCCCAGCATCTGCTCCACCGGGGATTCACCCGCTTCCTGGTGGTTCACGCGGCGAGCAAGGCGTTCTCGCGCCGACGTCTGGAGGGCTTCCAGCAGGCGGTCCGGGACGCCCGCCCCGACGCCCACTGCCACGTCCACAACATCGATTACAACAAACACGTGCACCCGATCGAGTACCAGCGGGATGTGCGGCGGGATCTGGAGGGCGTTGCCCTCCCGGTGGCCATCTTCGCCGTGACCGACTTCTTGGCCTACCTGGCCATGTCCGCCTGCCGAGATGTCAATCTGCGCGTGCCCCACGACGCAGCGATCATCGGAGTCGACAACGACCCGCTCACCTGCGAACTGGCCGCCCCGCCGCTGAGCAGCGTGGACATCAACGCCGAGTGCGTCGGCTACCGGGCCGCCGAGATGCTCGACTCGCTCATGGGCGGACAAACCCCACCCAAGGCGCCGGTCCTGATCATGCCCGTCGGCGTGGTCACCCGACGCTCGACGGACGTGTTGGCCATCGACGACCCACTCGTGGCCAACGCCCTGGAGTACATCCACCAGCGAGCGACCGATGGCATCCAGGTTCCCGGGGTCGCCGGCGATCTGGACGTGTCCCGACGCACGCTCGAGCGCCGTTTCCGCAAGGCGCTGAACTGCACGCCGGCCGAGGAAATCCGACGAACGCGAACCGCCCAGGCGATTCGACTGCTCAGGGAGACCGACCTGCCCATCGCCGAAATTGCCACCCGGTGCGGCTTCCGCTATGCCCAGCACCTCGCGCCGGTCATTCAGGACGCCACCGGCCTGACGCCCACCGAGTTCCGCCGCGAATCGCGCGTCACCTGAGCGGAGCAACCAACGATCCAACAGTTCCGTTTGTTGGGGGCAAAACCCACTTGTCTGCCTCGCCGCTGGCAGCTAGACTTGTCAGATCCCTTGGCCCATGGGCCTGGCTGACCGGCAGCAGACAACGTTCACTCAAGACAGGACGGATTCGATGAGTAAGATTCGCGTGGCGATTGCAGGTGTGGGGAATTGTGCTTCTTCCCTGGTGCAGGGCATTCATTATTACCGCGAGCAGTTCGCCGCGAACAGCCCCGACGCATCCGTCGGGCTGGCCCACCCGACTCTCGGCGGCTACACCCCGGGCGATATCGAGATTGTCGCCGCCTTCGACGTTGACGCCCGCA
>JBKHCL010000171.1:0-4348 GCA_046541875.1 Phycisphaerae bacterium
TTTGTCCGTAGCCCGGCCTTCCAGTCGTTCCGCCGGCAAACCACCTCGGTTCTTCGGATACCCACACCCTCACCCGAACAAATCGCATCTCCATGTTTTGAATCGCCGGGCCCGGTCCCGGTGGTTCGCCAGCCCTACAAGCCCCCACCGTCAGGTGGGGGATAGGCCGCGCATAACCGTTTGCAGGAGTCGTTCCGCCCGCAACAAGTTGTGGGTGTCCGGGTTTGTGGGATGATTCTCAACAGTGGGTGCCGGGTCTGTGCAGCGAGCCTGAGCGAGCTGGGCAGCCCGGCTGATTGGGATTGCGTTCCATGCTTGGGTTGGGGAATCGCGTCGGCCGGGTTGCCCTTGGCCGTTACAACTCCGGCAGGGGGTAGGGGTCGTTCAGTTCGTCCATCCACCGGGCGAGGCGCTGCTGAAGCCGGCGGCGTTTCTCGGCGTGCCGTCGTCGCACGATCGGCCGATAGGGCATGATACACGCCACAATCGTTGCCGCAAAGGATTGGTTGGACGAGAGGGGGTTATCCCTCTCGGGCGGCGGTCCAGCCGGCATGGAGTTGCTCCGACAGCGCCTCCACGAGATCGGCATTGTCGCTGCCGGCGGCGATGTTGACGTTCTCGTCAGGGTCGGCAGCGTGGTCGTAGAGCATCCGGGCGGTGACGTTTCCGTCCTCGTCGGTCCATTCGGTGTAGAGGTGATCGCCGGTGCGGATCGAGTCTCCGCTGTGATATCGGCTGAAGACGGCCGACTTGAGCGGCTCGGAGGGGGTCTGGAGGACCGGCGCGAGACTGTCGCCTTCGCAGTGGTCGGGAATCGGGATCCCGGCCAGGTGGCACAGCGTCGGGTAGACGTCCACGAACTCCACCAGTTGATCGGTCGCGGCAGCCGTGTGGAGGTCCGGCGCGGAGATCATCAGCGGCGCATTGAGCGACGTGTCGAAATTGCAGTGCTTGCACCACAGCCCGTGTTCGCCCAACTGCCAGCCATGATCGCCCCAGAGAATGATGATCGTGTCATCCCGCCGGCCGAGGGCGTCGAGTTGCCGGAGGACCTTGCCGACCTGGGCGTCGGTATAGCTGGTGGCGGCGTAATAGCCGTGTACGAGGTTGCAGGCCATCTCCTCGGACACCGGCCCCTCGGCGGGGATGTCGAAGTACTGCCTCAATTCACCCCAGTTGTGCATCGCCTCCTCGGGCGCGCCGTGCGGCGCGAACGGATTGTCCGCGAGATTCACATCCGACTCGGGGTAGTAGTCCCAGTACGTTTTCGGCGCGTTGAACGGCAGGTGCGGCTTGATGAATCCCACCGCCAGGAACCAGGGCTCGTCGTCGCCGCAGAGCGTCTCCATTTCCCGGCAGGCCCGGTTGGCTACCTTGCCATCGAAATAGGCGTCGTCGGGGACGTCCAAAGACTCATACGCCGGCCCGCGGTGGCCGGGCGACTCATCGAGTCGGCGGTTCTCGGGGTCCTGGTAGTCGCGCCAAGAGCCCGACGTTTCCGGCCGCCATGGATCCCCGCACCAGCTGCGATCGGCGCAGTCGGTCAGATGGTGGAACACCTTGCCCAGCGAGCGGGTGGTGTACCCTTCCTTGCGGAAGTGCTCCGGCAGCGTCAGTGCGCCGGGCAGATCTTTCTCGGCCCAGGTGAAATAATCCACGAAACGGTCGCGGGCGGGGCGTACGCCGGTCAGCAGGCTTGCGCGGGTTGCCCCGCAGACGGGAACCTGGCAGTATGCCTGGCGGAACAGCACGCCCCGATCGGCCAGCCCGTCGATGTTCGGCGTGCGCATCTGGTCTCGACCGTAGCAGGCCAATTGCGGGCGAAGGTCGTCGATCGCGATGAACAACACGTTGGGTTTCTTGTCAGCCATAGTGTTCCCGGTGTACCGCCCAGCCGTCGTGGCGTCCAGCGCGAATCGTCGCGCGCTTCCCGGCGGGTGCGGCGTTTTGTCTTTACGTCCGTCGCGTCGGCCGATAAATTCGCAGCCGGATTCGCAACCGAACAGACCAGCGCGGAGATCCGCGCGGGCAGACCCACAGGAGATTCATCATGGCCTTGATGTCCACATGCCTCGGACGGCTGGGAAGCCGATACAGCATCATCTTTGACCCCATCCGTAAGGAAGTGAAGTACGGCGCCCTCGGGCTGCTCTGCCAGGAAACCGGCGAAATGGTCGTCGGCCTGGAGACCGAGAAGGGCTTCAAAACCCTCCCGCTGTGCAAGCAGGGCAAGGACTTCTTCAACGTCGATCAGTGGCAGACGATGACGTCGGTGAACTTCGAGGCCAACGATCCGGATACCGGCCTGCGGTTTACCGTCTCGTTCGTCGCGCCGTTTTGGCCGCAGGATGAGGAAACCTCGCTGTTTCCCGGCTACATCGTGAAACTCCGCGTCGAGGCGGTGGACACGGTACGGTGGAATCACACCAAGGACGCCAAGCGAACCGGCAAGGTGCGCTTCACGCTGAAGATTCCCGGCATCGACGTCAAGACCTCCAAGGGAACCGCGAAGCTGACCTATCCCGTGCAGGTCAACGAACGCGTCAAGACCGGCGAGGGCGGCCAGGAACTCGTGTTCGGCCGGGGCGGGCGAAGCGTGAAGACCCAGGGAAAGAGCACCGACTACCTCGTGCCCGTCAAGGGCAAGTGGAGCGTCAAAAAGGGCGTGCTGGAGGCCCCGTTTGACGTGTCCAAGGGCAAGGGCGTGCAGGAATTCACAGCCGCCATGGTCGCCTGGATGCCCGACGCGCTCTTCGAGCGGTTCTCCCAGCCGATGGCACTGAAGTACACGAGTCTGTGGAAGAACGCCGACGACGTCGTGAAATGCGCCAAGAGCAAGGCCTCCGACCTGCTTGCGCTGAGCGAGGCGTTCGACCTGCTGTTCGATGGCAGCTCGATTCCCGTGGCCGGAAAGGATCTGCTGTGCACCAGTTTCCAGAGCTACCTGATGTGCACGCTCTGGGCCGTCGGCGAGGACCCGGCCGAGTGGTTCAGCGTGTGGGAGGGCTCGTGCTGGTACAACTCCACCGTCGACGTGACCTTCCAGGAGAGCATGTTCTACTTCACGCTGTGGCCGCAACTGATGGACCTGCTGCTGGAGCAGTGGTCCAAGCACGTGGACGACAAGGAACGCGATGCCGCCCGGCGACAGGTGATCTCCGACGACGAACGCTTCGGCGTGACCGAGGACGAGTTCAACTTCCCCGGGGCGATCATGGAACACGACATGGGCGCCGGCTGGACCGCCAACGGACAGAGCTACCACCACGCCATGCCCGTCGAGGAAAACTCCAACTTCCTCATCATGCTCTACGCCCACGGGAAGTGGTGGGGCAAGCCCTCCCTCTTCAAGAAGTACAAGTCGGCCTCGGCGCAACTGGTGGAGTACCTCTTCTGGACCGACTCGACGGGCAACGGCTTCCCCGATCGCGGAACCGCCAACACCATCGACGACGCGACCCCGGCGGTGCAGTATGGCCGCGACAACGTCTACCTGGGCATCAAGCGTCTGGCCGCGATTCACTCGGCGATGCGCATGTTCGAGTACACCGGCGATAAGGACCTTGCCGATCGCTGCCGAAAGGAGGTCAACAAGGCCGTCAAGACGCTCAACAAGGGCTGGCTGGGCGACCACTGGGGTGTCTGCCTCGACAAGTCCGCCGAAGGGCTGGTCGACTGCTGGACGCAAAAGCCTCTGCCCTACAAGGAACTGCCCGGCTGGAACGCCTACAGCCTCTATACCACCAACGGGCTGGTTCCGCTGCTGATGATCGACGACCTGCCCGAGGGAATCTCGGCCGACAAACTCCGCACCGACGTGGTCAACGCCACCCGCGAAAGCATGACCCGTTACGGCTGCGGGCATTCCTCGATGGACACCGAGAATATGTGGGTCTCGATGAACATGTGGCGCGACATCGCCGCCGGCTACCTCGGCGAGAACATGCTGGACAACGCCACCCGCTACTGGAACCAGCAGCTCTTTGCCAACACGCTGGGCTCCGAGAAGGCCAACTGCTTCACCGAAACCTCGCTGACCAACAACCTCGTGTGGTACCCCCGAAACGCCGCCGCCTTCGGGATGATCCTGGCCGCCACGCAGATGGTGATGGACAAGTCCGAGAAGACCGCCTCCATCGCGCCGACGATTCCGGGAACCTGGCCGCTGCTGCCGCTGGCGAACTGGAAGTCCGGGAAGGTCCCCATCGCCTCGGTCACCGTCCGGGAAGCCCGCATGAAAACCACCCTCACCGGCGACGCCGCCGGCGGCGTGAAACTCAGCGTGAAAAAAAGCTAGAAAGAAACCGGCAACTGGCAACTAGTGGCTAGCTAGTGACTAGTCACTAGT
>JBKHCL010000011.1:0-51106 GCA_046541875.1 Phycisphaerae bacterium
ATGTCGTAAAAGCGACGACCCGTGCATCCGCGCGGGTCGTCGTTTCTCACAGTTTCGGGGGCGGCCGCTGGAGCGGTCGGCCGCCGGAAGCACAAAATCAGCAAGGAAAAGAGGTACAACGTGACGGATCGGAAAACGCACCCGGTGATGGCCGCGATGGCGGCGGTTTTTCTGCTTCTCGTGCCGGCAGTTCTCGCGTCGGCGGATGGCGGCAGCGTGACCCCCTACAAGACCGAGGTCGGCAAGCCCTGCGACGTGTACAAAGTCACCGCCGACGGCAAGGACGTGGAGGTTAAGAACTTCTGGAAGAACCGCCGCATGGCCCGGCTGGGCTTTGACGGGGAGGTGACTGTCAGCATCTCCGCCAAGGGCAAGCCGGTAAAGGCGTATTCCATCCGCCCCTGGTGGGTCGAACACAAGGCCGAGGTCGAGGGCGAGACGCTGAAGATTACCCTCAAGAAGCCGGCCGACCTGCGCGTGGTCGTCAACGACAACCCCGCCCTGGCGCTGTTCACCTACCCGACCTATAAGAAGCCTTCCGGCAAGGACGTCCACAGCCTGGCCGACGAGAAGGGCGCAGACGCCACCGGCAAGACCGACCAGACGGCCGTCCTGCAGGCGGCGATCGACCGTATTCACAAGGACGGGGGCGGAACGCTCTATGTCCCGCCGGGCGTCTACGGCGGCAGCAAGCAGGGCGAGCTGTTCTTCAAGAGCAACGTCGCGCTGAATCTCCACCCGGAGGCGACCATCCGGCAGATTCGTTTCCTGCTCAACGACGTGGAGAACGTCAAACTCGTTGGGCACGGGGTGCTGGACTTTACCGGCTCTCCGCGCGGCAACCAGGCCGGCTGCCTGCGCGGCAACGACGCCAACAACGTGCGGATCGAGCAGTTGACGTCGCTGAACTTCGACTACAACTGGAACACCCGCTTCGACCGCTCCCGCAACGTGCTGATTCAGCACTATCGCGTCTTTGGCGGCAAGGACGGGATCAATCCGGTGGACTCGCAGAAGATCACGATCCGGCACGTCTACATCGTCACAATGGACGACTGCATCGCCTCCAAGAGCTTCAGCCAGGGACGACGCAAGAAGACCGAGGCCGTCTCGGATATCCTCGCCGAGTACGGTATGCTGCAGTGCATCAAGTACGGTGCCTTGAAAATCGGCACGGAGACGAACGCCAACCACTTCCGGAACATTACCTACCGAAACATGGACATCGTGAGTGCCATGCGTGTGGCGATCATCCAGCTCCGCGATGGGGCCGAGGTCTCGAATATCACCTTCGAGAACATCACCTGTGACTACGCGTTCGGCAGAGCGATCGACTTCGTCATCCAGAAGCGCAAAGGTCTGGGCACCATCCACGACGTGCTGGTCAAGAACGTGAACCTGAAAAAGATCACCCGCAAGGAAGGGAAAACTCCCCGCGTGGCCGGTTTCGATGACGCCCACAAGAGCAGCAACGTCACATTCGAGAATCTGGTGGTGGAAGGCAAGCAGATTACCAAGCCCGAGCAGGCGGATTTCGAACTCAAACACGCCGAGAACATCCGCTTTGTGACCACACCCCAGCAGGATGATCAGGAGAAGTAACGTAGTACCCGGAGCAGGGCTCACCGAACACGTACTCCGGATAGGACAGAATGAGGGCGCACGGTCCGCAATTTGCTGCGTGCCTGCCTGCTTGCAGGCAGGCACGCAACAATTCCGGCAAATGGTTATGTGCGTTCTATATCCCCACCTGACGGTGGGGGCTTTGCTCAGAGGGTTTTCTGTGGCATGGCAAGGCACCGGCGTGGGGGGGGGCGGTGGCACCCAAGTTGCCCACGCTTGTGACGGCGCGGATGGAACACCCGGGGCTACTGGGCGTTTGTTTTCGGGCCTGAATTGCCCAGTTGTCGTTTGGCCCATTCGAGGCGCTGGAGGAATTCGTCCTCACGGAAGGCGGCCGCCCACTGTCTCTGCACGACCCACCCGCCGGCGCGGTAGAGATTGGTCAGCCAGCGACGGTTCCACTTGTGCCAGCCGTCCTGGATGCGATGGAGATGGAACACGAGCGCGGGAAACGCCAGGAGATTCATGCCGATTTTGAACAGCGCCGTGGGCCGATAGAGGTAGCCCATGATCTGCTGTGCGGCGGCCTGGATGCTCTCGGGGGTCAGCGGTGCGTCGGGTTGGCTGACCGGGAAATTCCCGTCGTAGTATTCCAGCCCGATCTGCTCGGTGGAGAAGATTCGGTTCTCGGCGTCCAGGCGTTCATAAAGCTTCGTGCCGATAATGGGAATCGGCAGGAGGACCTGCACGGTGGCGAGTTTCGCCTTGCGGATAAAGCGTCGGAAATGGCGCACGCGCTGGTCGGCGTCCATGTAGAACGATGAGCCGGGCTGGGCGGGATAGCCGAAGATGAACATCCCGTGAATGCGGAACCCCGCGTTGTGATATCGTTTCACCAACTCAAGCATGTCCTCCGGGCGGAGCTGTTTGCCCATGGCCTCCAGTTCGTCGGGGATGGGCGACTCGAACCCGATCGCCAGCAGGCGCACGCCCGCCTCACGCATGGCCGTGAGCAGTTCCTCGTCCCGGGCCATGTCCAGGCGGATCTGCACGGTGATGCTGAACCGCACACCGACGCGCTTCTGGTAGTCTCGCAGCATGCGGCAGAGTTCGAGCGTCTCCGAGCGGTTCTGGCCGAACAGGTCGTCGACCACGAAAAACGTCGTCCCGCCCCAGGTTTCGTAGATGGAGGCGAACTGTTCGAGCATCCGTTGGGCGGTGGCGAACCGGGGAGTACCCTTGACCGAGCAGAATTCGCACTGCATGCGGCAGCCTCGCGTGCCCGAGACGGGGTAGAACTTCATCCGCGCGTGGCGCAGCAGGCCGAAGTCCGGCAGGGGCAGACGGTCGAAGTCGGTCATCAATTCGCGGGCGGGCGTGATGACCACCTCATCGGCCTGGTCGATGAAGGCGATGCCCTTGACCTTCGCCAGCTCTCCGCCCTGGTGGAGCGTATCGAGAAGCTCGGTGATGGTCTGTTCGCCCTCGCCGAGAACCACCACGTCCACGCCGTTCCGCAGGGCATGCTCGACGTTCTGCGGGACGAAGTGCTGTCCGCCGGTGATGGTAATGGCCCCGAGGTTTTTGTAGAACTTCGCCAATTCGATCAGGCGGGGGATCGTGCTGGTGAGCCCGCCGTAGAGGCCGACGACGTCGGCTGGGCGTGCCTGCTGGAGGGCGTGGTGGTCGGGGCGCCCGGCCTCATCGAGGGGCCCGCGGTGGTAGTTGTTCTCATCGACGATTTCCGCGTCCCAGCCGGGCATGTCATTGACGGCGGTCGCGACGGAAACCGGTCCCATCGCCGTCATGACGCGCGCGGGGCGGGAGTAGATATTGAACGTCGGGTAAGACGGACAGACCATTCGCAGGCGCGATCGGCCGACCCTCGGAGAAGTATCTGCTGCAAGCTGCATTATCGTGCTGCCTTTCGTTTTCGGTGTGTGAGCGTCGGTTCTGAACCGCCGGCCTTCAGTGTACCACGGGTCATTGTATCAGTGCAGCAGCCACGAATCGCCCAATATTCCACGTGCCCTGAAGATGGTTCCACGTGGCGAGGTGTTCTGCCGACGAGGTGGTTTCCGCGTGCGGTTTTCCCTTGCGTGTGGTTCGCGCGGCGTTAATATTGAGGGCTCGCATTTTTCGCAGCCGAGGGTCCGTCAAGGGCAAATCCAACAGGCTTGGCGAGGTCGACTCGGCTGTGGGTGACAATTCGTGACGTCGGAGAGACAACCTATGCCTGCATCAAAACCTCAAGACATCCGCAACATCGTGCTGGTCGGCCATGGCGGAGCCGGCAAGACCACTCTTGGCGAGGCGATTCTGCACAACGTCGGGATTTCCAGCCGATTGGGCTCGGTGGATGATGGCACGAGCTTGCTGGATTACTCCGCTATCGAGAAGGATCGCCAGCACTCGATCGATCCGACGTTGGCGAGTTTCGAGCATGGGGGCAAATCGATCAATCTCATCGATTCGCCGGGTTATCCGGATTTTGTCGGCGGGGCATTGAGCACGATCAACGGGGCGGATACCGCCGTTGTCGTGGTCTCGGCGACCGCGGGGATCGAGGTCAACACGCGTCGTCTGTTCAAGGCGGCCGAGGCGGCGGGCATGCCCCGTGCCATCGTCGTCAACAAGATCGACGGCGAGAACACCGACCTCGCGGCGCTGCTGGAGAGCATCCAGGAGGTGTTCGGCCCGGCGTGCAAGGCGATGAACCTTCCCACCGGCGGAAACACCGGCGTGATCGACTGCTTCGTAAACCAGTCCGGTGACGCCGATTTCGGCAGCGTTGATGACGCCCACATGGAGCTGACCGAGAACATCATCGAAGCCGACGAAGAGCTCATGGAAGCCTACCTCGGCGGGGACGAGATTCCCGCCGACAAGCTCGGGGCCGCCTTCGCCCAGGCGATGTGCGAGGGCACGGTGATTCCGGTGTTCTTCACGGCCGCCAAGGAAAACGTCGGCGTCGCGGAGTTCCTCGATGCCGTGGCAAACTACATGCCCACCCCGGTTGACGTGGCCGGCTACCCGGTGTTGAAGGGCGAGGGCGAGGACGCCGAGGAGATGGAGATCGCCTGCGACCCGTCCAAGCCGTTCATCGCCCAGGCGTTCAAGATTACTTCCGACCCGTTCGTAGGCAAGCTCGCGTGGGTCCGCGTGCTGCAGGGCACGGCCACCCCGGACACGACCTATCACCTTCGAGACGATCGCAAGAGCACCAAGCTTTCGCACATCTTCAAGGTCTGCGGGAAAGAGACCGAGGAAGTGCAGAAGGTCGTCGCCGGGGACATCATCGGCTTGGCGAAGGTCGAGGAGATCACCTACGGCGACGTGCTCCACGAAGACGGCGACCCGATGTTCCGCCAGACCACCCCGACCCCGACGCCGATGTACTCCCTGGCGATCGAGCCGAAAAGTCGCGGCGACGAGCAGAAAATCTCCGACGCCCTCCGAAAGCTCAGCGAGGAGGACCCGACGTTCGTGGCAGAGCGGGATTCGCAGACCCACGAGACGGTCATCAGCGGAATCGGCGACCTGCATCTGCGGGTGATTCTCACCAAGATGAAGGAGAACTTCGACCTGGAGGTCGAGACCAAGCCCCCCAAGATCCCGTACCGCGAGACAATTCAGGGCAAGGCGGAGGGTCACCACCGCCACAAAAAGCAGACCGGCGGGGCAGGCCAGTTCGGCGAAGTGTATCTGCGCGTCGAGCCCATGCAGCGAGGCGAGGGGTTCGAATTCGTCAACGACCTGTTCGGTGAGTCGATCCCGCGACAGTTCCTGCCGGCCATCGAGAAAGGCATCCACGACGTCCTCTCCAAGGGGGCCATCGCCGGTTACCCCATGCAGGATATTCGCGTGAGCGTCTACGACGGCAAGCATCACCCGGTGGACTCGAAGGAAGTCGCCTTCAAGACGGCCGGTCGGTATGCATTCATCGACGCGGTCGAGAAGGCCAAGCCCGCACTGCTCGAACCGATGGTGGATATGGAAATCACCATCCCCGCTGATTTCATGGGCGACATCGCGTCGGATCTCTCAGGACGTCGCGGCCGAATCCAGGGCCAGGAAATGCTCCCGGGTAACCAGATCGTCATCAAGGCCCAGGCGCCGCTGTCGGAAGTGATGCAGTACAACTCGCAGTTGCGATCCGTCACCGGCGGGCAGGGCAGCTACACGATGGAACTCAGTCACTACGAGCCGGTCCCGGGCAACGTGCAGCAGCAGATCATCGCAGCGGCCGCCAAGAAGGATGAGGAAGACTGATCCGGCTAGTGCAGACGGGCAGGATGCCGTGCAGAGTGCGGCCGGAAAATCGACGAAAAACGCTTGCGAGCAGGGCGATGGGAAGTACAATGCAACGCTCTTTTCCTCGAAGCATTGACTCAGTCAGGAGCTGAATGATGTCGCGGAAGTGCCCATTTACCGGAAAACAGACCCGCAGCGGGCGGAAGTATTCCCGTCGTGGTAAGGCCAAGCGTCTCGGTGGCGTCGGAATCAAGGTCACCTCGAAGACCAAGCGGAAGTTCAAGCCCAACATGCAACGCGTGCGCGCGTTGGTGGACGGCAAGGTCATGAGGATCAACGTCTCGACCAGCGCCATCCGCAACGGCTGCATCACCAAGCCTGCCAAGCGGAACTGGAATCCGGACGAGGATTCCGCCGGCTGAGACCGGCTGCAGGTGCAAACCAACGAGCCCGGTCGTTCTCATCCAGGACGGCCGGGCTTTCTCACGCGCGTCCATGCTTTTCGTGGCATGGGCCTCCAGCCCATGTATACACGGCCTGGAAGGCCGTGCTACGGGGTGGCATGGGGTTCTTCAGTGCTACAACCGTAGGGCCCGCAACTTGTTGCGGGCGGAATGACTCCCGCAAACGGTTATGCGCGTTCTATCCCCCACCTTACGGTGGGGGCTTCTTCGGAGGATCTTTCGGGGTATGGCCCCCAAGCGCGATCAGTTCTCGGCCTTCTTGACCGCCTTGAGCCACGCCGCCGCCAGTTGCCGGTATGACAGGCCATACGCTTCCTGAAGGGCTTCTTCGCCGGAGAGCGGTTTGGTGACCGTCTTGCCGTCGTCGGTCTTCACGGGTTTTCCGACCTTCATGTAGTTGAAGAACTTGATGAAGGCCTTACGGTCGCGGGCGATGAGATAGCGAACCATCGACTGGGCGACGCCGTAATCGAACGGATCCAGCCCCACGCCCTTGAACACCGGCAGGGGCGAGCGTCCCCGCAGCACGCCGGCATGGCCGAACTTGAGCTTCTGGTTGGCGTTGCTCTTGGCGACCAGCGTGGCGGACATGGTCTCGGCCAGCCCCTCGTTGACCCACGTGGGGACCGGGCGGTTGGTCTTGTAGCGCGCCACGAATCCGTGGGTGGTCTCGTGGGTGAGCAGTTCGTAGAACCAGTTCTTGTTGCGCGTGGGCCCAAGCACGACGAAGACATACCCGCCGCGGTGGCCGCAGAAGCCGGCCGCCCTTGTCGCCGTCCGGGACTTCATCACGTTCAGGCAGAACTTCTCATATTCCTCGGGCTTCCAGAAGGCGAAGATGGCGGCTTTGCCGGCCCAGATGTTCTGCCCCTTGGGGATGTCAAACTGCTTGCCCAGGGCGGCGTAGAGTTTTTCCAGGGCACGGTGGAAGCCCTTCGTGTCGGACTTGTTCCACGTGCTGTACACCCAGAAATGGTCGGTCTGGGTGAAGTGGGCTTCGTCGTTGATGTTCTCCTTGATGTACTCGTACCATGCGTCGGCCCGCTTGCGATTGGTCTTGGCCTCGGACTCGCTGGCCTTGGCGGCCATCAGGGGTTTGCCGCCGGTCCTGTCGAACTCGGCCTTGAAGGCTTGGATGTCGTCCCGCAGATGCGGCTTCATCAGCCCGGCCTTTCGGAACTCCCGGTCGCCCATGGTCTTGAGGTCCAGCTTGTAGGCGATCTTGCCCAGAGCGAAACGGCTGCGGGCGTAGGAAAGGTTCAGTGTCTCGCGATGGGCGACGTAGACGCTGACGGGCTTGAGATCGGAGGTCTTGATCGTCTTCTCTTCGCCGTCCTTGTCGATCAGAACGACGGAATTCGCATCCACGCTCTTGATGACCCCCACATGCCGCCCGCTGTCGGGACGAACCAGCGTGACGCTGCGACGTTTCTCGAACGGCCTGGTGACCGGGTCGGTTTTCTCGGCCTCCTCGCCGGCAAAGACCGCCATCGAGGCAAGCAGCACCAGCCCCATCGCCTTGAGCATGTTCCGCGTCATCGCGTTCTCCCAATCTGTTCCCGTGCAGAGTGATTATACGCAATCCACCTCTGCCTCACCATGGTACTGGACGTTCGAGGTGGCCTGCTCGTTTCCGAAAAATCCGGTTGTCTCATTCCTCATCGACGCCGAAAGGCAGCTGATTTCGCCTGTTACCCGCCGCTCGGCGCAAAGACCCGGCCCGGGGGCGTGTACCTCGCGGGCCGAGAGACGGTCATGAGATGTCCGCAGCGGAAGGTTCAGATGGCTGCCAGTGCGACGTAGCGTGCGATGATGGCGATGATCATCGCCAGCAGGAACAGCCAGAAGAAGATCCCCAGCGCCAGCCCCACACCGGCAGCGGCCTTCTCGGTTGTGGTCGCTTCGATCTCCTCGCCCGGTGCGGGGGCGGTCGTGGCGACCGGTTCGCCGACCGGCGGAATCAAAGCCGCCAGCAGCAGGGCGATGATCACACCGATGACCACGTAGCTCAACCAGGGGACCGAGCCCCACACCAGGGGTCCGTAAGGCGTCACCCACAGACCTCCCGCCCAGGTCGCCGCGAGCAGCAGGAGGAAGAAGAACAGAAAGCCGGCCGCCGGACCGGGTCCGCGACGTCCTGCCGCCGCGATCAGCAGGGCAGCCAGGATGGCGGCGATAATCATCGCGATGAGGAATTCAGCAATCCACATGAACAGGCTCCTTTGAGCTCGTATTGCGGGTAGACAAAACCAAGGCCGATCCCACGGGGGAGTGGGATCGGCCTGGCGTGAGGACAAAACGCGGTTACTTGATCGTCAGTTTGTCGACGACCCAGGTGGCTCCGCCTTCGTAGGCATTTTCACGGGCGGCTTCGCGTTCGGCGTAGGTATCCACCTGGCCGGTCAGCGTTGCAACGCCGTTGTCCACTTTGACGTTCACCTGGTCCTCGTCCACGAACGGGCTCCACCAGAGTTCGTCCTGGATGTCGTCGTGGATTTCCGCGTCGGTCGCGAACGTATAGTACGGCTCGTAGTCGTACCAGTCGAACGTGTACGGGTAGTGCTCAGCCACGTACGGGTCGTACACCAGTGGTTCGTCGGTGTATTCGACGTCGAGCTGGTTTCGCACGTTCGTGACGCCCTTGGCGGTAGCGGCTGCGTCGTGGGCGCGGGACTTTTCGTAGTAGGTGTCCACGTCGCCGTAGAGATACGCGGTATTGTCGACCACCGAGACGGTGATCTCGAAACGGTCGACCAGCGGGTCGCGCAGCAGTGCCTTGCGGACATTGGCGGCGATATCACTTTCGGAGAGCTCTTCCTCCGTGCGGACCTTGATGCGGTTGGTCACCGCGGTGACGCCGGTGGTGCGCCGGGCGACCTGTTCGGCGGCGCGCTTGGCGAGCATGTTGTCCACCTTGCCCCGGAGCGTGACGGCCGAGCCGGCGACGTCCACGTCGATGTTGAACGAGAAAGCACGCGGATCGTACACCAAGGCGTCCTTGATGGCGTCCTTGATTTCATCGGAGGACTTGATGGGGAAGGACTTCCGCTGCATCTGGTCGTCCTTGGCCCAGTCCTGAATCGCCAGGCCGGTCGCGTCGACATCCTTCACGCCGACCACCCAGGCGTCGTGGCGGGCCTGGCGCTTCTCGGCAGCGGATCCGACGACTCCATCGAGGGTGACCTTGGCATCGTCGACCTTCACGGTGATCAGCGAGTGGTCCACCAGCGCATCCCACTTGAGGGCTTCGCGGACCTCGGCGGCGATCTCGGCGTCTGAGCGGTCCTGCTTGTAGGAGACGGTGATGGCGTCCTTCAGCGCGGTAACGCCCCTGACGCCCTTGGCGACTTTCATTGCCAATTCCTTCTCTTTCCAGGACTGCACGGTCCCTTCCAGCATGACCACGCCGTCGTCGACGCTTACGTCCAGTTCATAGGAATCGGCGGCGGGGTCGTACGCCAGCGCGGCAATCACGTCGTTGCGGATCGTCGCGTCGGAACGATCTTCAGCCGGTTTGACTTTGATGCGGTTGATGACCGATCGTACGCCCTTGATGGTTTCCGCCAACCGGCCCGCGCGCTGCTTGGCCAAAACGTTGTTCACCGTTCCGGTCAACGTCGGAATGCCCTCATTGGTGCGGACATCGATCTTGTTGGCCGGGACGGCCGAGTCGAACAGCAACTCGTCCTCGATGGCATCGGTGATGTTCTGGTCGGTCAGTTCTTTCTCGGGGGCTCCCGTCGCCGGCAGCGTCACCAGCGTGACAGCCAACATCGCGATCACCATCGTTGCGATGACCCCGTGTCCTCTTGTTCGTGTGCGTAGCATCTGGTCCAGCTCCTTTCTGCTGCGGTTGCGTCTCGCCTGGGAGGCGGTTGGTTATTGGACAGCGGAGGCGCCCTCCCAGTAGTGCCTCATGCCGTAATGGTCAAACAGGGACCGCTCGTACTCGCGGGTAATCGGTTGGTCGGGGTCGTACTCCGGTGCCGAGCGGATCTTGTCGGTCGGCAGGTCGATCTGCACCTGCTTCTGCGACCAGAGAATGCCTCCCGCCCAGTCCGGTGCGATCAAAACTTTCCTGCCGGGCAGCCAGTTGCGGGTGTCGACCAGCAGATAGCGGATCCGCCAGTCGGCCGGGTCGGCGATGAGCCCTTCGACGTGGCCGAGTTCGCCATCCTTGGCGAGGATGTGATAGCCGGTCACTTCGCGAACGCTTCGCAGCGTGGTTTCCACCTCGCGGATATCTGAGGCGTTCAGGGGCGTTTTCTCTTCCTTGATGGACTCAGGCGCCACGCCCACGGGCATCATGCCCACAGCCGGCACGCCGAGATGCGTCCAGTACATCGGCCAATTGTAATGACCGATCATTTCCGCCTCTCGCTCTCGCGAAACCGGGCGGTCGGCGTGAATGGGCGGGCTGCTTTCGATCTGCTCGCGAGTGAGTGAGACGGGGATAGCGTCCTGCTCACCTTGGGGTGCCTCGAAGGATTCTGTGGAGATCAGCACCTGTCGGCCGGGCAGCCAATCACCCGTGTCGGCTACGAGGTAACGAACGACCCAACTGTGATCGTCGAAGTAGAAATCCTTCACCTTGCCCAGCGTGTCGTCCCGGGCGTCAAGTTTGGTTCCCATCAGATTATTGAGTGTCAGCAACATGGAGTCGGCCTTTCGTGGTTCTGGATGAATCCGTCTCCGGATCGGCCGAGAGTGCGGCAGTTGTGTTGCTCTGCCGGATCGGCCATCGACTTCACAGAATGCTATGAACGCCCCGCGGGGGGTCCCAATGGGAGCGAGTCCTGAATTGCCGTGGACCGGAATTGCACAGGGCATGGGAGAATGCCCCACGCACTATTGACTCCGTCAAAGACGTTTCGCCCAAGCTCGGTTCGAGGCAGCCGGTACGGATACAATGAGGCAGCGTTTTTTCGTATCGCCGGTTCGGGCGAGCAAGCACAGAAGGAGCAGCGATGTTTGGCAAGAGTATCCATCTATTCACCCTGTTCGGTTTCGAGGTTCGAATCGATCTCAGTTGGTTGATCATCCTCGTGATCGTGGTCTGGTCGCTGTCGGCCGGCGTGTTTCCGCAGCAGTACCCCACCGATGAGTTCCCCCAGTTGGGCAGTTGGGCGTATTTCGGGATGGGGTTGGCGGCGGCGGTGGGGCTGTTCGGCTCGATCGTGTTTCACGAGATGTGGCATTCGCTGATCGCCCGGCGATTCGGGCTGCCGATGGAGGGAATCACGCTGTTCCTTTTCGGAGGTGTCGCGCAGATGGACGAGGAGCCCCCCAGCCCCGCTGCGGAGTTCTACATGGCCATCGCCGGTCCGATCGCTTCGGTGGTCGTGGCCGGGGTTTGCCTTGGTCTGTGGCAGTGGGGGCAGGCTGCGGGTTGGCCCGTGGCGGTGCGGGGCGTGCTGATGTGGCTGGGCATTATCAACACAGCCCTGGTCGTGTTCAATCTCATTCCGGGCTTCCCGCTGGATGGTGGGCGGGTGCTGCGGTCGATCCTGTGGAAAGTGTGGGGCGACCTTCGCCGCGCGACGCGGGCGGCCTCACGCGTGGGGGCGGGCTTCGGGCTGGTGCTGATCGGCCTGGGCATCGTCGAACTGCTGATCGGGGGCAACGTCATCGGCGCGGTCTGGTGGATCCTGATCGGCATGTTTATCCGAGGGGCCGCCAAACAGGGCTACCAGCAGGTCATCCTGCGGCAGTTGCTCCACGGCGACCCGGTGAGCAAATACATGAATCCCGACCCCGTGACCGTCTCGGCAGACACCTCGCTGCGGCAGCTGGTGGAAGACTATGTCTATCACTACCACCACAAGATGTACCCCGTGGTCAACGACGGCGAACTCGTCGGCTGCGTGACCACCAGGGATGTAGCCGAGATTCCACGCGGCGAGTGGGACGATCAACTCGTGGAGTACATCGCCTCGGACTGCTCGGAGCAGAACACGATTTCTCCCGATGCCGACGCCATGGACGCACTGACGCAGATGTCCGGGAGCAAGGCCAGCCGACTGATGGTGACCAGCGACGGCAAGATCGAGGGTATCATTTCGCTCAAGGACCTCACGCAGTTGCTGGCGTTGCGGCTGGAGTTGGACCAGGGCGAAGCGCCCGCCAGTGTGAACCTGCCGGAAGTCCCGCAATCCGAAACCTCACAGTGAACCATCGCATCGCGGCGGGCTGATCTCGCCGGGGCGAAAGGAGAGCAAACCATGAGAAACCGTGAAGTCGTCGCGAAAGTCAATGAGTTGTCCGATGGGCAGATGAAGGCGGTTTCCGTCGGCGAGAAGGAAATCCTGCTGCTTCGGATCGGTGATGAGTTCCGCGCGTATGCGTCGGAATGTCCCCATCACGGAGCTCCGTTGGCCGACGGAGCGCTCATGGACGGTAAGTTGCGGTGTCCGTGGCATCAGGCGGTGTTCGACGCGCTGACGGGCAAACGCGTCGAGCCGCCGGCGATGGACGACCTGCCGCGTTTCGAGACGGAGGTCATCGAAGAGAACGTCGTGGTGCTCCTGCCCCGCGAACTGCCCGGCAAACAGACACCGAAGATGACCGTCCCGGACCTCGAAGCCGACGCCCGAGAGGCGGTCGGGTCCGGCGAGGGGCAGTACCACTCCGCCGATCGGTTCCCGGTCGAACGCCTCGAACAGGGCCGAACGTTCGCGATCATCGGCAGCGGAGCAGCAGGGATGGCCGCTGCCGAGGGTTTGCGCGAGGAGGGGTTCGCCGGAAACATTACCGTGCTTACCGCCGACGAAGACCTGCCCTACGACCGCACGGATTTGAGCAAACGCTACCTGCAGAAGCCCGACGCCTCCTCGCCCCAGCTGCGCGACGCGGACTTCTATGAGCGGTTCGGGATTCGCATCATCACCGGCTGTGAGGTGACGGAAATCGACATCGAGGCCAATCGCCTGCACTGCGACGGTGGGGAGGACCTGGTGTTCGACAAGTGTCTCATCGCCACCGGCTCCCAGCCGAGACGCTTGGGCGTGGATGGGGAACACCTGGACAATGTCTTTACGCTCCGTTCGCTGGCCGACTGCAACGCGATTCGCCGTCGGGCCGAGGACGCCACGAAGGCGGTCGTGATCGGCGGGAGTTTCATCGGCATGGAGGTCGCAGCCTCGCTGCAGCAGCGCGAGATCGATGTGACCGTCGTGGACATTGCGGACGTTCCGTTCGAGGCGGCTTTGGGCAGCGAGATCGGCAAGATGTATCGCACCGTCCATGAGGAAAAGGGCGTGACGTTCCGCATGGGCGAGAAGGTCGACTCGTTCCAGGGAGAGAACGGCTCGCTCACCGGCGTGACGCTGCAGAACGGCCAGACGCTGCCGGCCGACCTGGTCGTGGTGGGCGTGGGCGTCGCACCGAGGACCGCCTTCCTCAAGGGGCTGGAGCAAAAAGACGACGGCAGCATTCCGGTGGATCCGACGATGCGCATTCGCGGGCAGGAGGACCTCTTCGCAGCCGGCGATATCGCGAGCTTCCCCGACCGGCGGACCGGCGAGGACATTCGCATCGAGCATTGGCGACTGGCCCAGCAGCTCGGACGGACCGCGGCCCGGGGCATGCTCGGGAAAGATCAGCCTTACCGTGGCACGCCGTTTTTCTGGACGAATCAGTATTTCGTCATCACCGATCATATCGGGTTCGCGCCCCACTGGGACGAGATCCGCATTGACGGCAGCATCGACGATCAGGACTTTCTGGCGTATTACCTCGTGGATGGGCAGGTGCGGGCGATGGCCGGTTGCGGCCGAGATCGGCAGATGTGCGTCGCTGCCGAGTCCCTGCAGGCGGAAGAGTTGATTTCGCTGGATACGATGCATCAGGCGATGCGCAGCGGCAGAGCGGTGAGAGTCTGAGCGGGTATCAGGATGAGACCAGTCGCGAGCCGGACCTCCCGCTGGAGCCGATCGCTTTGAGGAATCGCGAGTTGACCTTCGCGACGATCTCCCTGCGCCTCCGGGTGGAGTCTTTTCCGACGTGGATCTGTGCCCCGGCGAGCATGGCATGGCCGCCACCGGTCCCGATGCGGTAGCAGACCTTCTTGGCCACCTCATCGGCGCGTGGCTCGCTGTTGAGTGTGCGGATGGACACCAGCAATTCCCCGTCGTAGAACCCGTGCGTCAGGGCCCAGCCGACGTTCTCATGTCGCAGGAACAGGTCGGCCGTCTCCCCGAGCATGTCGGCGTTGTGGATGTCGCCCAGCCCGGCGACGATGGCGTCGGGGTAGATCATCGCCTCGCTGAGGGCGTCATTGAGCATCTGGAAATACACTCCGGGCACGCGGCCTCGCTGGATCTGGCCGAGCATGCGCTTGTTCGCCAGCGGGTGGAGGCCCTCGGCGGCCTGAATATCCGCGTCGGTCGCCTCGCGCCCGAGATCCTGGGTGTCCGAGCGGATCCCGTACAAAAGGGCGGTGGCCAGGGGCATCTCCGGTGTGACGCCGACCTCATGCAGGTACTCCCAGAGAATCGTCGCGGTGGCACCGTAGCGGGAGCGGATGTCCGTGAACTTGGCCTTCCGGGTGGCATTGCGGATGGAGTGATGGTCGATGACGATCGCCGGGACCACGTCGGCAGCGAGCGAACTGTTGCCCGTGCCAGGCTGGGCGTCGACCATGGCGATGCAATCGTAATCGCCGATGTCGATATCGTCGATCGGGCGAAGACGCAGCGAAAGGTACTGCACCAGGGCGCGGTTCTCACCCCGGCCGACGGTTCCGCCGTGTACGAACGTGCATTGGATGTCCGTGAGATGGTGCACCACCGCACGCAGCCCCACGCCGGCGGCGATGGCGTCCGGGTCCGGGTGGTCCTGCAGGACCACGAGCAGACTGCGTGCCCCGTCGAGGGTCTCCTGAAGCTTGCGGATTTTCTCGGAGTTCTTTTCGGTCGCGGGCATGGTCGAATGTTCCCAGCGGCTTGGCGGACAAAACGCCTCAACCCGGGGGCGAGGTACGTCGCGCTCCCGGCGGGTTGGTGTCATGATAGCATCGCCCCGCCTGCGCGGAAAGCGGGGGTTTTGCTTTCCACGCACGCGGGGCGGATGGATCGTCGGTTCAGACGCCGCCTGGTCTCACTCCTCGCCGGTATCGACAGAAATCTCTCGGCTGGTCTCCCACGTGCCGTGCAGGTTGCAGGTCGCCTGGACGCGGATTTCTTCCACGTCCCGTCGCAGCGAAACCCGCACACGGGCACGCGGTGGAGAACTCTTGGCCCGGGGCAGCACGCTGGCCAGCAGCGTCTCGTCGGCGTAGATGTTGACCCGCTCGATGAAATGACGGTCGCTGCAGGGGTGCGACTGGGGGGATCCCACAGTAACGGTGATGGTAAATGCCTCATCGGCGCCTACCCTGTCGGGACATTCGATCCGGGGCAGATGCATTTGCTCCAGGACCGAGAGATTGCCCTGGTCTCGCGCGCGATTCACGCCAACCAGCAGGTTCTTCCGCTGAATACTCAACATAACGGGGCACTCCAATATTCGTTACAGATTACTCAACGCCCGCACCGCGGAACTCTTCCTCGATGGCGATTCGCAGCTTCGTCAGCGAGGCCTTCTCGATCTGGCGGACCCGCTCGTTGGACAGCCCCACCAGCTCGCCAACCTGGGCAAGCGTTCGACCCTTTCGCCCGGGGATGGCTGGATAGCGCTCCTGGATGATGCGAGACTCGGTCTCGCTGAGGTCGGCGAGGTTTTTCGAGAGCACGCGACGGACGGCTTCGGCGGCGAAAGACCGCTCATGCTCGTGCCGCTGCTCGGGAAAGTCGCTCTTCTCCATCGCCTTATCGAAGTACGTCGGAATGTGTTTGCGGCGGGTCTTGGCTTTGCTGCCCAGGCGGTAGAAGCTCGAAAGAATTGCCCGGCAGGCGTACGTCGAGAACTTGTAGCCTCGGCCGATGTCGAACTTCTCGATCGATCGCAGCACGGCCATGTATCCTTCGGAGACCATCTCGGAGAACTCCACGCCGGGGATGCTCATCCGACGGGCCATCGTGGGCACCAGCGGAAGGTTCGCGTGGGCGAGTTGCTCACGGACGATCACCGCGCGGGTGGCCCATTTGAGGGCGTCATCGTCGGTCGGGTCCTTTTTGGGCTTGCAGCGGGCCAGGCGGTATTTCGCGTAGTTGTACCGGAGAAACAGCGTCTTTTCCTGGCTCTTGGACAGGTGCGACTTCTTCCGCGCTTTGCGCGTGGGCTCGTGTCCGACTTCCGGAAGCAGCCCGAATCGCTCGATGTCGATCTCCTCGCGATCGTCGCCGAACAGACGCTCCTCGGTCACCGGCAGAGAGAACGTCGGATGATAGACGTACGCAATGTCCTCGCAATCCGCAAGCTCCCTGGCCGACGGTCGAAGGTCTCGCTGATCCTTCTCATCCAAAGACTGGGCGTGCGGCATGGGGTCGGTGTTACGTTCCTGAAGGGTCACTGTGTGCTCCTTTTGTACTTGGCTCGCGGCGGGCGATTGTCTACCGCTCACACCGGCGAGCTGATCCATGTTCCTTGTACCTTTCATTGTTACATGGAAAGGAGTTGCGTCAATCGGAGCAGAATCGGGTTCTGGGGTGAGTTGCCCATCCATCCGGGATGGGGGATCCCCCCACTTCGCAATGAGGCGTGGCGCCCACGCCGGGTTGGCGCTCGCGCTGCGCGGAGAGGCAGTCCATGGGGAGAAAGATCGTGGATACCGCGGGCCGGCTCGCTACGCAGAGATGTCGTTGCCGCCGCTGTACTGGCTCCACTCGATGGCGTGTTTGAGCAGGTCGGTGGAGTTGTCCAGCTTGAGCTTCTCCTTGATGTGCTCCCGGTGGGAGTCCACGGTTTTGGGGCTGATGTGCAGGCGCTGGGCCACCTCGCGGGTGGGCAGTCCCTGCCCGATGAGCTCGAACACCTCCAGCTCACGGTCGGTCAGCGAGTCCATCGGTGAGTCTCCGGGCTTGTCCAGGCCGCCGACGATTTTGGACATCACCTTCGACGCCATCTGGTCGCTGAGGAAAATATCCCCCGCCAAAACCCGGCGAATGCCCTCGACGATCTTCTTGGGACCTTCTTCCTTGGTGACGTATCCGCGGGCACCGGCACGGAGCACACGCTCGGCGTAGAATCCCTCGTCGCGCATGGACAGCACCAGAATCGGCAAGTCCGGCTGGCGGACCTGGACGTCCTTGATCAGCTCCAGACCGCTGGAGTTCTTCAGGTGCAGGTCCACAATCGCCAGGTCCGGCTTCTCGCGAGAGAGCATCTGCAGGGCCTCGGAGACGGACTCCGCCTCCCCGCAGACCTCAAAGCCACCCTCGGCCTGGAGAACCACGCGGATGCCCTGGCGAACCATCGGGTGATCGTCGACGATCGCGATGCGGGTAAGATTGGATTCGGTGGAATCTTCGGTCGTGGTCATGTTGTATCTTCCTGAGGGAGGGGAAGGCTGCATGTTACCAATGTGCCGCCGTCCTGATGGGGGGCGATGTGCAGCCGAGCGTTCATGGTTGCCGCGCGGTGACGCATCGTGCGCATGCCCAAGCCGGTGCTTCCTGTTGCCGAACTGAGAACCGACGGCGAAATGCCCACGCCGTCGTCTCTGACGGACAGAACGGCATGGCCGTCCTGCTCGCACAGGCTCAGCCACACGCGATCCGCCCGTCCGTGACGCACCGCATTGGACACCGCCTCCTGGGCGATGCGGTACACTGCCAAGGCGGTGTTGGACTTCAGGTGGATGGACGGATCGACGTCCGCGTGACATTCCAACTCGGTGGTGATTTCCATCGACCGGGCCAATTCGTTCAGCGCGTCGTGCAGTCCGTCGCTGGCGAGATCCACCGGATTCAACCCGTGCGCGATCGCGCGGATCTCCACGATGCACTCGCGGACCAACTCGACCGTCTGGTCGGCAAGGTCACGCTGCTCGGGCGAAAGCTCGGCGAACCGCTTGGCCAGACCGCCTACGAGGTAGCCAAGGGCAGTGAGCTTCTGACCGATCGAATCGTGCAGATCCCGCCCGATCTGGCGGCGCTCGGTCTCGCCGGCGTCGGTAACCATTCGGATGGCCTCTTTCTCGTCCGTGATGTCGATGCCCATCTCCAGTGTCACGCGTTCGTCGCTTTCCGAGCGGAACGGATACATGTACACACGGTAGGATCGGCCGTTACTGCACGTTGTATCCCATTGGCTGGGGCGCTGCTCGTCGATAACCCGGTGCAGATCGCAGTGCGGGCAGGGGGTCGATCGGCCATGCTGGACCTCGTAGCAGGGGCGGTCGCCCGGTTCGCCGAATGCCTCCAGATAGCCGTCGCTGGCGAATCGCACGCAATAGTCGGCCCCCTTGGTGGCGACGTACCCGGGGACCATGTTCAGCACGCTGAGCAGTTGCTCGCGTTCGCGCTGGGCGCGGTGCTCGGCGGCCTTGCGCGCGGTAATCTCGCGGCTGACTTCCAGGAGGTACGGTTGCCCGGTGGCGGGATCTTCCCAAGCGACCCATCGACTGGCGCAGACCACCGTGCGGCCGTCGCGGCTGTGGTGGGTCAGTTCGCCGTCCCACACGCCGCTTTCCAATACGTCCGCCTCGATGATCTCACGGCTGGGAGTATACTGGGTTGAGAGCAATTCATCGGCCCGTCGCCCCACGGCCTCGTCGGCCGGGAAGCCGAATGTCTCACCGGCTCCGCGATTCCAGTACCGGATGACGCCGTCGAAGTCCATCACGAAGATCGCGTCGTGCGTGAGATCAAGCAGGTGTTCGGCGTCGAATAGGGGCGCGGAAGAGTCCATCTGAAGCGAGCGGGAATCGCGGCCGTCCCCATCACGGCCGGTGGTCAGTCGCTGGTTCGGCGCGAACGGATGCTTGCCTGTGTTGTGCGGTTCGTCGATCGACACGGTCGCTCCGCCACATGGGGAAAGAGGTGAGGAACCACGGTCCCTCGATATTTTCCATTGTATAGGGACGCGCGGGTTTTATCAATTCCGCGGCGAGAGGTGGCGGTTGAAGGCGTGAAGCTCCAGAACGCTCAAGACGCACGCCAAGGTGGACTCGGCGCCCTGGTTGGGATCCGGGCCCTCCGCGCGCAGCCCGTCGTGGCAGCCACCGGTCTCGGGGTTGTACATCGCGACGCCTCCGTCGTTTCGGCCATAGAACCAGGCAAGGCAACGCAATGCCTCGTCGATCCATGTGTTGTCGTCCGTGGCCCGGTAGGCTGCCATCGTCGCCTGCACCAGTCCCTGGGCTTCCAGCGGTTGTTGGTCGTAAAGGGCAGGTTGCCCGTCGCGCGGATACCATCCGCGATTCCCGATAATCCGCAGCTGCCCGTCTTGCCCGGTCTGCGCGTCCAGCACCCACCGCAGCGAGCGGAGCCCGATATCGAGCATCTCCTCGTTGCCGGTGGCATGCCCCGTTCGGATCAGGGCTTCGGGGGGTTTGGCGTTGCCCCAGGTCAGCGTGTTGTACCACCAGGGCCAATCGTCCGAGGCGTTCTCTTTGTGGGTATCCAGCAGACGCCGGGCCAGCTCGGCACGGATCTCGATGCACCGCGCGTCGGCCTGGTCGGCGTTGTCGCCGGTGAGGTATTCGTCCAGCCCCAACAGCGTGTACGCCCAGGCGTGGAAATGCTCGAAATCCCGTGTCGCTTCCAGGGCGCGGCGGAAGATGCGGTCGGCCAACTCTCGCATGTCGTTGAGCGGCGCCCGCCTGGCAGCCAACCCAAGCCCCCATATCGCGCGGGCGTGGGCCGCCTCCGAGCCCACCTGCTCGGCCCAGCTGCGGTCGTAGTTCATGAAATTCCGCAGCCGACCTGTTTCCGGGTTGAACGCGTAGATCAGGAACGAGAGATAACGCTGCATGGCAACGACCACATCGTGGTGAACCTTGGCGGGGTCGGCCTCGTGGGCGCCGGGCAGGCGCAGTGCGCAATATAGGCAGCCGGCGATGAGCGAGCGGGCGTTGTCGTCCGTACAGTAGCCGTGGTGGGGGTTGGGCGTGGAGCAGGTCGCGTGCTGCAGAATGCCCGTATCGTCCGTGAGCACCAGCACGTGACGCATGTCCACGGGCGGAAGCGTATTGAGGGTCAGCCAGTAGGGGTCGGGCAATTCCTGGCCGGGCGTCTTGCCGGCGTCGGGCAGATTGTCGCTCACGGTTGGGTCCTTTCGCTCTACGTTGATGTGGAGGTCCCATGGCGTGGGCCTGCACGGGTCGGTCTCGGGTCTCAGCCGGCGGTCTGTCGTCGGCGTTGAGGATAGCCTCCCGCGAGGGGGGCTGCAACGGCCAGCCCGGCTACGGGGAATGTTCCTCATTACGGTTATTGCCGGAGAATTCGCTCAGCGAGGAGACGCGGTTGGACCAGATCTCCCATTCCCGTCGTACGCTCCGCAGCAGAGAGTTCCACGACTCGGCAAGGCTGGTATCGGGCTGCTGAGGGCGACGGTGAAGCTTCTGGTAGGTCTCCAGGAGGCGATCCGTCGTCCGTTCGATGCTGAATTCCTTGGCCGACGCTCGCGCCGAGCGGATCAGACGCTCGCGCCGCTCGCCGCTCGCCCCGGCGATACGGAGGACGGCCTGGGCGAATGCGACCGGGTCCTCGCTCTCCACCAGCGCACCGTTTTCGCCATCGCGGACGGCTTCCCGCGCGCCGGGGGCGTCCAGGGCGATCACCGGCACGCCGGCTGACATCGCCTCGGTGAGGACCATGCCCTGCGTTTCGGTGTGCGAGGCGAAGCCAAAGACGTCCATCGCGTGATAGGCGTCCACCAGATCGTTCCCTTTGAGGACGCCGGGAAAGTGCGCCCGCTCGCGCAGCTTCGCCTGGCGCAGGAGTTGGCGCATCGGGCCCTCGGCCGACCCGCTGCCGACCGCGAGGAAGTGGGCGTTGTCCATCTGCTCCATCGCCTCGGCGATCGCGCGAGTCAGGAACACGAGGTTCTTCTCCTCGGCCAACCGACCCACGTGGCCGATGACGATCGCATCGGCGGGAATGCCATGCTCGCGGCGAAACCGTTCACCGTTACCGTCGCTGTACTTCTCAACGTCCACGCCGGTGGGGACCACGTCGATGGGTCGCTCAACGCCGCGGGATTGGAGGATGTCGCGAATGCTCTGGGAAGGGGCGATCACCCGGTCGCAGAGGTTCGCAAAGCCGGTGGCGAGCTTCACCACGTATTGGCCCATCTGCGAGATGTCCACGGGCATGTAATGGGTGTAATGCTCGTACATCGTGTGGTAGGTCAGCACGATCGGGCGGTTCTGGGACGCGGCGACCCGCAGGGCGGTATCGCCCACCCAGAAGGGGTGGTGGGTATGGATCACGTCCGGGTCGAACTGTTCAATACGGTCGGCGAGATCGAACTTGGCCGGCAGGGCGATGGCGAAATTCCCGCTGGCGACGTGACGCAGCGATGGCATGCGCCACACGTCTTCGTCGTCGTCCTCGGGCTGCTCGTCGTATTCCGGGGCGGCCACGACTACCCGGTGCCCTCGCCGGCGGCAGCAATGGGTGAATTGCGCCACCGACCGCGCCACTCCACCCACGTGCGGCAGGTACGTGTTGGTGAACATCACGATCTTCATACGTCGCTCTCCTGAAGTTCGCCCGCCCGCTCGAGCGGAACGGTCACGCTGCCGGTTGACGCGTCGGGCATTTCCCCGACCTTCGCTGCCGGCAGGTCCACGCGGATCACAGGTGGTGCCCCGCGCCAATCGGCGTCCCAGTGGACGGCGGCCTCCTCCGCGCCCCGTCGCTCGACGCGCACCGTTACCGGGCCCCATCGGGTGGGAATCGGGCCCATTTCGATGGGCCGGCCGCTCTGGATCCATTCCCGTCGGATGCCCGCTGCCAGCACCAGCGTGTCGCCCTCCTCACGCAGAAAGAGGCTTCGGATCATCAGGGCAAGCTCGGCGCCGGCCCAGCCATGGTGCCCGTCGCCCATGCAGCCCCCGCCGGTGCGCGGGTGGATCGCCTCGGGCCACTGACCGGTCGGCGAGGCCAGGTTCACCACCGCCTGCAGCAGAGACCACCATCGCGCGTCGCCGGCCCGCAGAAAGACCTGCGCCAGGTGCAGCGTGAGGTAGGCGTTCAGCCCGGAGTGAATCATCTGCTGGAAAAACGCCCCATCGACGCAACTGTTCTCGTGGAGGTATTCCGCCGTTCCCACCAGGCGCTCGTCCCGGGCGTCCAGCAGATGCAGCGGATACCCCGCCGCAAGCGAACCGACGGCACCGGCGTCCATGCGCCGGTATGGCGAGGCGGGGATAGCTGCGGTGGCGCGGATGTGGCGAGACGCGCCCAGGGAGTGCTCGATGGTGTCCATGTACTCATCGGCCTGCCGACGGTAGGTGTCGGCCTGTTCGGTATGCCCCCATTGCCCGGCGATGTCGGCGGCCGAGCGTAGACCGGCGACCGACCAGAAGTTGTCCCAGTAGTAGAAGTCGTTGTTGCCCAGGTGTTCGGCCGAGAAGCCGGCGGGCATGAGTCCCTGGTGGAGTTTGCCCGCGGCGTCGCTGACGCGTTTCCGCTGGATCCACGCCGCCGCCCGATGCAGGGGTTTGACCCATCGCTCACCCACCGGTCGGCCCGTGAGCTCGGCCGCCCGCCCCAGCACCCACAGGACCTGCCCGTTGGAGTCCCACTCGCCTTCCTGCGAATGGAAATATCCGCTGACGCGCTGACGTTCGAGAAATCGGTCGATGACGTGATGCCCTCGCCTCAGCAGGCCGACTCCCAGCATCGCGCCGGCCATCAGTGCCGCATCGCGGAACCAGAAGCGTTTGTAGGTGTACGGACCGGGCACGGCGTCGTCGGGACTGAGCAGCACGAGCGAGTGGATGGCGATCTCGTAGAGTCGCTGAAGTTGCTCGTCGGGCAGTTGGAGCTTCGCCGCCGGTTGGACGCTCTTGGCCCACGTCTGGGCCGACCCGGTCGGCAGCAGGGGGGTGGACTGCTGGTCCGAGGAGAGGTCCACGTGTGTGACGATGGTTCGCTCGCCCCCCTCCACGCGAAACATCGCCGCCGCCGTCGCCAGTCCGACCTTGCACTTGACGTGGTCGGCTTCCTGCATGGCCGTGGGGTCGCGGAGCACATCCCCGTGGCCGTAGGTGCTTACGGTGTGTCGGTCGACCGGTTCGCTGAAGGACAGGTGGGCCTCGCCGCCGTCGATGGACCAGCCGCGTCGCCCGTCGTCCAGGGCGATGGATTCGACCATGCCAACCCCCTCCGGGTTGAACGGCCGAAGTGAGACGATCAGCCATCCGGGACGGTCCGAATGGACGGTCCACTGTGAGCGGGCCTTGGGGTCTTCGGCGTCCGTCACGTCGGCGCGGGCGTGCAGTCTCACGCCGTCGCAGGAGGTTTCGGTGGTCACAGCCCAGCCGCCCTCGGACAGATCAACGTCCTGCGTGCATTCGGTGGTTTGGGCAGGGACGAGCCTGACCCCGTCGTCGCCCACGAAGCAGGCGTCGAGCGACCAGTGGTCGAACAGGGGCGTTACGAGCCCGCGCGGGTCGACGATGGGCATGGCGTTGCAGCCGGGCAACCCGACGGCCGTCCAGTTCCGGTGGGTGAGGTTGATGTGGGTCGCGGAGAACGCGCGGGGCACGAACGACTCGTCCGACGGGTCGAACTGGCGCTGCACCCAGAACGGCCAGACCCAATCGAGGTTCTGCTGGATGACCTTGGTGTTGATCAGCCCGCGGGCGTGGAAGCGGATGCCCGCACGGATCAGCTCGATGGGGGCGGCCACTTCCGAAGGCTGGGCGATTTTCTCGATGCGGGCGAGAATGCGCACCGGATCAAGAAAGCCGTGCGCCTTGGCGACGTGACGGGCGATGAGTTTCCAGGGCAGCCATTTCCAGAGCATGGGGTGAGGGTCCTTTTGGGGGTTAACCCGATTTCGACTTGGCTCGCATTCGTCCGAACGCCCCGGCGCAGGCAGCCAGCAGAACGACGAAACAGGCGATCAACAGCCATTTCAGCGTGGCCGTCAGGTACGGTGCGACGTCCGTGAGTACCAGGACCATCAGCACGATGGTGGCGATCAGCAGGATGGTGATACCGCGTAGAGAGGTCATCTCGGCCTCCTTGTCTCATACTTCGTTCGGCTGCTCGTTCGACGGTCAGTCTTCCTGTTGCTCTTCGACTTCCAGAATGGGGCGATCGGTGAACAGGTAGGTCCTGAGTTGCTGGTCAAAGTGGGGGTAGTTGCGGCGGAGCCATTCCAGCAGCATTGCCGCGTGCTCGAGCTCTTCGTCGCGATTGTGGATGAGAATGTCTTTGAGCTGTTCGTCGCCGGTGCGGGCGGCACGCTCCTGGTACCACTGGGCGGCCTCGAATTCTTCGATGACGCTGGCCACGGCGCGGTGTTGGTCGTTCACATCGGAGGGCAGTTGGTCTTGGGGCTCGTGATGTTTCAACGGCATGGATCAATCCTTTCGGGTAAGGGGGCATATCGTGTCCATATCCAGCATATACGGGTGGACTCGGCCGCTGCGGCAAATGACATGATTTGTCGGGATGTATTGGCTGGGCGGGGTTTACCAGTAATGCGGTCGGCCGTAATAGTCGTAGAGCTTCAGCTCGTACTCGCGGTTGACAGGCTTGGTGTAGTCGAACTCGGGGCTGTTGCGGATGGCCTCGGCGGAGAGGTCCACATCGAGTTCGCCTTCGTTCCAGTCGATCTCTTTGACCCACGCCGGCGAGACCAGCACCTTTCGCCCGGGCAGCCAGTTTCGGGTGTCCACCACGAGATACCGAAGGGCCCACACGTCGGTGGCTGCGAGCATGTCCTCGACGTGTCCGACCTTGTCTTCCTGTGCGTGAATGCGGTAGTCCAGGACTTCCTGAAGGCTCCGCAGGTGCGGGTCGCCCTGATGTTCGTCGGCAGGGGGCGGCGGGGCGAGTGCCTCACCGGGCAGGTACACCTCGGGCGGCGAGCCGGGTTCGCCCCAGTAGGGTGTCCAGCCGAAGTACGCGCTGAGCTGCACCTGTTTCTGGCGCGAGACGGGGCGTTCGGCCGCGACCGAGGGGCTCTGCTCGATCTGTTGTTTCGTGAGGCCGACGGGGATCTGTCGGGTGTTCCAGTCCGGTTCGGTAAAGCTCTCGGGGGATAGAAGTACCATCCTTCCGCTGAGCCAGCCGCCCGTGTCCACCACGACATAACGAACCCCCCACGCCTCGTCGTCGAAGTAGAAGTCCTTGACGTGACCGATGGGTCCGTCGGTCGCCAGCAAGTCGTAGCCGATGATTTCCTTGATGCTGCGTAGCATAGTGTCCTTCCTCTGGAGGCGGGTCATCTGCCTGTCGTCTCCATCTCCATGATATCGGGTCGAACGGGTCGTCCCGGAAAACGCCGGCCCGGCGGGGTGAGAAATGGAGGTCGACGAAAGCCCCATTTTTATTGGCCAAAGTTTACTTTTCGCTTGATGCTTACCCCCCGCGGGCGCAACATATGGGCACAATTCACGTTTTCATCACTCAGGCCGGGCCGACGGAACAGGGATGTGAGCGTCCGCCACCCGGATGACAGGCCGACATCAGGTTCTACAGAGAAGGAGCGAACGATGGCCAAGAAGGCAGCAAAGAAGAACAAGCCGTTGACGAAGTCCCAGATGTTGTCAGAGCTGGCGGAGAAGACCGGGCTGAGCAAGAAGGACGCCCAGATGGTCGTGGAGACGCTGGTGGACATGGCGTACAAGGAAGCCAAGAAGGGCTTCACCATTCCGGGTCTCGGCAAGCTCGTGGTCCAGCATCGCAAGGCCCGCATGGGTCGCAACCCGCAGACCGGCGAAGCGATCAAGATCCCGGCCAAGAAGGTCCTGAAGTTCCGCATCGCCAAGGCGGCCAAGGACGCCTGCCTCTAGGCCAACCCACGCTTTACGGCAATACAGACGGGCTCGCGAGCACCCCTCGCGAGCCCGTTGTTTTTTGGTGCGCCGAGGAAATCCGATCGCCCCGGATGCGCGACAAACGGGCCCTGCCGAAAAGTTCGACAGGGCCCGTGACTCGTGCGTTTGGTGTGCTCGCCGGGCTGCGGCGCCGGCGTCCTGCCGGCCCGGTAAGCCCGCGGCTGTGGGGGATCAGTAGTTCTTCACATCCAGGTGCCGGAGGAATTCCTCGTTGTCCTTGAACCGCTCCAAGGCCTTGAGCAACTGGGGCATTTCCTCGTCCACGCTGAGCGACGAGAGGAACCGTCGCAGCATGTGGATCTTGGGGACCATCCAGTCGTCAATGAGCAGCTCTTCCTTCCGCGTGCCGCTCTTGGGGATGGAGATCGCCGGGTAAATGCGCCGCTCGGCGAGTTTGCGGTCCAGTTGGAGCTCCATGTTGCCGGTGCCCTTGAACTCCTCGAAGATCAGATCGTCCATGCGGCTGCCGGTTTCGATCAGGGCGGTGGCCAGGATCGAAAGGCTTCCGCCGTTCTCGACCTTGCGGGCGGCACCGAACTGACGCTTGGGCTTCTCGAGGGCGCGGATGTCCACGCCGCCGCTCATCGTGCGACCCGAGCCTTCGACGTGACGGTTGTACGCCCGACCCAGACGGGTGAGGCTGTCCAGCAGGACCACCACGTCCTGGCCGAACTCGGCCATCCGCTTGGCACGCTCGATGGTGAACTCCGCGATGCGCACGTGGTTGGTCACGGGCATGTCGTTGTTCGAGGCGATCACCTCGGCATCGGGGCACTGGCGACGGAAGTCGGTGACTTCCTCGGGACGTTCATCCACCAGCAGGATCATCAGGTGCGCATCCGGGGCGTTCTTGGCCACGGCGTTGGCGATCTGCTGGAGGAGAATCGTCTTGCCCGAGCGGGGCGGCGCGACGATGAGGCCGCGCTGACCGTACCCGACCGGAGCGATCAGGTCCAGCACGCGCATTTCCATGGGGCCGCCGGGGGTCTCGAGCTTGATCTGAGGCTGGGGGTCGATCACCGTCATCTCGCTGAACGGAATGATGTCGGTGTACTCCTCGGCGGGCTTGCCGTTGACCCTGCTGACCTCGTCGAGCTTCGGGCCACCCTTCTTCTTGGTGGGCGGAACGATGCGACCTTCCAGGAACAGACCGGTGCGGTAGCCTCCCTGACGGATGAAATCCTTGCCGACGAACACGTCGCCCGGGGTGGCGCGATAGTTGTTCTCTTTCTGGCGGAGGAAACCGTACCCCTTCTCTGTCACTTCCAGCACGCCGGCGGCGTCGCCAGAGTCTTTTTTCCCGGCGTCAGCCGCCGATGCAGATTGCTTCTGATTCATGTCTGAAACCTTCCTTGCAACACAACCGTACGAGTCTTCCGTTGCACGAGTTCCGCTCCGATGGAAGCGGGCGTTAAGAGTGTGTGAACAGAACCCCCGGATCTGATTAAATCTATTCAGGGGTCTTGAATCAACCGTTTTCTTGTCTAATCGTTACCGGCAATGCGACAGGCTTCTTCGAGGTCCAGACGCCCTTCGTAGTACGCCTTTCCCACGATGACCCCGCCGCAGCAGTTCTCCTTGCACAGGTGAATATCCTCGATCGAGGCGACCCCACCCGAGGCGATCACCGGAACGTCGGTGGCCTCGACCAGGCGACGGACGCCGTCGATGTTCACACCCGTGAGCATCCCGTCGCGCGAGATGTCCGTGTACACGATAGCGCCCAGGGGCCAACCCTTCACCCGACGGGCCAACTCCAGGGGCGTCACTTCCACCTGCTCGGTCCAGCCCTGCAGGGCGAGTTTGCCGTTGCGGGCATCCAGCGCCAATGCGATTCGCCCGGCCAGGTCGCCCCGCCGAACCATCCGTTCGAACCAGGGCCAATCCTTCAACGCCGCCGAGCCGATCACCGCCCGGCTGACACCGGCGGTCAGTACGTCGTCGATGGTCTTCTCGTTGCGGATCCCGCCGCCCATCTGAATATCCACGTCGGCGGCGCCGATGATCGAACGGACCGTCTCGGTGTTGCTCGGCACGCCGCTGCGTGCGGCATCGAGGTCCACCACGTGAATCCATTTCGCGCCGGCAGCGACGAATTCCTTCGCCACGTCCGCCGGTCGATCGGAATAGGTGGTCTGCTGGTCATAGTCGCCCCGCTGGAGGCGAACAGCATGTCCATCCCGTAGATCAATTGCGGGCAGAATCTGCATGCGTTACCTGGTCCCTGAAGCGGCCGACGGGTCCGGCCCGAATCGGCTGGGAGGATCGATGAAGCAATCGATCGAGAACCCTTTTATATCAGATGCCGACGAAATTCTCCAGAATTCGCAGCCCGACAATCTGACTTTTTTCCGGGTGAAATTGCGTGGCGAACACGTTGTCTTTGTGGATCGCCGAGACGAACCGCGTTCCATACTCCGTCGTCGTCGCAATCACCGACGCGTCGGTCGGCTCGACGTGGTAGCTGTGGGCGAAGTAGACATACGCCCCATCGTCGATGTTTTTCAACTGCGGGCAGGGGGTCTCGATGTCCAACTGATTCCAGCCCATGTGCGGAACGGCCAACCCGCTGACGGCCGGGTCTGCCGGGTCGAAGTTGAACCGTGTCACGCGCCCGCCGATCACGCCCAGCCCCTCATACTGCCCGTCCTCTTCGGAGGTCTCGAACAGCAGTTGAAGCCCGAGGCAGAAACCCAGATACGGCGTGCCTTCCGCGATCGCCCGGGTAATCGGCTCGACGAGATGAAGCTTCCGCAACGAATCCATCGCGTCGCCAAAAGCGGCGACCCCGGGAAGGACGATTTTGTCGGCCCGGGCCAATTCCTCGCCGGTGCGAACGAGCGTGGTCCGGGCACCGGCCCGTTCCAGCCCCCGCTGCACGCTGCGAAGGTTCCCGATTTCGTAGTCGATAATCGCAATCATGGATGGTCTCTGCCGACCGCTTCGGGCCGGGGAGGGTGTAGGCCGATCAACAAGACACTGCCCCTCCCGCGTGGGGAAGGGCAGGTTCGAAGGGTCGACCGATTCGCTGCCGTCGGCGTTACTTCCGGATGACGATAATCTCCACCCGCCGGTTCTTCGCCTTGCCGGTCTTGGTCTTGTTGGAGGCCACGAAGTTCGTCGCGCCCATGCCGACAGTTTCGAGGCGGTCCTTGTCCACGTCCTGCTGGATCAGGTACCGCGTGACGGCCATCGCCCGGTTGGCGGACAGGTCAAGATTGTCCTGCCAAAGTTTCTTGGTCTTCACGATGGGGTCCGAGTCCGTGTAGCCGTAGACGCGAACGGGCAGTCCCTGGTACTCGCCCTTGAGTTGCCGGGCGATCTTTGCGAGGGTCTCCTTGCCCTTGTTGGTCAGCGTCGCCCGGCCGCTGGAGAACAACACGTCCGAGCCGACCGTGACCTTGTCGCCCACCAGTCCCCGCTCCCAACCGGTGGCCGTGTCACCGTCGCCCTTCTTGGTGGGCTCCGGTTGATCGTCAAGCTGGGCTCGCAGATCCTCGATCGTCTCCTCTTTGCGTTCCAGATCGCCGCGGGCGTCCTGCAGTTCCATCTGCTGTTGCTGCTGGCCCATCTGGGCACGCGAGTACTTGCTGCGGAGGTCCTTGTTCTGCTCCTCCAGTTTGTAGTTGGCCTCTTTCAGGGCGCTGATCTGTTGCTCCTGCTCGGTGCAACAGCCCTGCGCGACGATTGTCAGCGCCACCAGCAGCGTCCCCGGCAGTACACGTGTCAATACAGTCCTCATCAGGATGTCTCCTTTCATCCAGGTCACCCAGTCGAATCAAATGGTCTGGCTGCGATTATAGTGCTCCCCGACGGGGAGGAAAGTGTTCGGCGAGGTTTTTCCGCGGAATTGGTTGCCGACCGAACGGTGTTATTCGTTCGAGTGTCCCGATGTCTCGGCCTTGGGTTGGTCCATTTTCTCGTCGGCGTGCTTCTTCTTGCCTTCGCGGTCGCTCATCTTGCGGGCCTGTTTCTCGACACGCTGCTTCTCGCGACGACCCTTCCACAACGACCAGATGCCGATAACCATGTACTTGGTCATCAGAAGCACGAACGCCCCAACCAGGCCCGAGACGACCATCACCACGCCGAGCGAGACGTCCTGAAAGGCGAAGTTGAACAGCCGAATGTCTACGACCGGCCCGGAATTGAACAGGACGATCATCGCCGCCGCCGCCAGCACCAGCGCCCCGATGATGGTCAGAGCGTACCCTTTTACGAGATTGTTGTTCATGGTCATACCTTATCATAGCAGCCCGAATCACAGCATCGCGGTATACGCCGCCAACCACCGTGAAATCGGGTTCAGGAAGATCATCACCACCACCGACGCCGCCGCCAGCCAAGGCCCGTACGGTAACTCGCGCTGATTGCGCCCCGCCAGCAGGTACAACGCCCAGAGCAGCCCGAAGAACGGTGCCACGAAAAACGCGATCGTGGGCACGACCCAGCCCGTGACGGCCCCGACGGCCGCCAGGATGTGGACGTCGCCCAGGCCCATCGCTTCCTTGCCGAATCCCAGTGTCCCGAGGATGCGAATGCCCCAGATCCACGCCCCGCCGATGAGGAAACCCGCCAGGGAGGCGGCAAATCCGCGGGCGTGTGGGGCGATCCACGACGGCCCGTAATACCAATCGCTCCAGGTGTCCCGGATGTCCGGCGCCCAGTGCAGCACCGCCCACGCCCCGCCGGCCAGCAGCAACGCCGGGGCGAGGAACAGCAATTCACGCAGCATCTCAAAACGCGGATTCACGCCGCATTCGCTCGTGTATGCGAAGGAGGTCGGCTCCTGGGCAGGTTCGCCCTGCCGGTCGGAACCCTTTCGTTTTCGGCGATTCTTACGATGCCGGCGGTCTTCATCGTCGCTTCCCGGCGGAGTGATCGGTTCGTCCTCCCGCATGCGAGCGGGGTTCTCGGCGTCCAGGAAGCTGGGTTGGATCCAGCCACGCCACTGCAGCAGATTGGCGATGACCACGCCCACGCCACCGGCCACGGCCATCAGCGCCACCACCGGACCCACCGGGGCAAGCAGCGGGGTCGGCCCTTCGGTGGCCGGGTGCGCCGTCGCCACGCCCAGACCCACCAGGGCAGCAACCCAGCACGCCTCGGGAAGCACCTCCCAGATCTCGATGTCCACCACCGAGCACGCCAGCAACGCGCACAGCAGCAATCCATGGGAGACCATGATCGGCCAATGATTCTCGAACGTCCCAGCCGCGGGACGCAACTCCAGCACCCAGTAACACACATACAAGCCCGAGACCAGCAAGGCCGTGATCAGCTCGATCACCAGATACCGCGGCGAGATTCCCACCCCGCACTGGCGACATCGGCCTCGAAGAATCAGCCAACTGGCGATCGGGATATTGTCGTACCACGCGATGCCCTTGCCGCAGCGGGGGCAATGGCTGCCCGGGAAGGAAATGCTCTGACCGCGCGGCAGGCGGTGGATGACCACATTGAGGAAACTGCCCACGCAGGCACCGAGAATGAACAGGAAGATGATCCAGAATATATGCATCCGACGCGGGGATCCTCTGTGCGGGCGGCGGTTAACGGTCCGGCAGACGCTACCGCGCAGCGGGTTGCTTTGCAAGCGCGCGCCGGTGCATGTGTCGCTTCGATCTTGCCGATCGGCCTGGACCTCGCTAAAGTGATGCATCCCTGAACCAAAGGAAAGCCCTGATGCGCTCCGACGAACTGTTCAATGTACTGCAGGCCCTGCCGGTCATCGACGTTCACAGCCACATTTCACGCGACCAGCCCGGCGGCAAGAATCTCGATCAGGTCGTGTTCTACCACATGGTGCAATATCCGCTCCGCTCAGCCGGCGTGAGCGAAGAGACCCTCTGGCCGGGCGGGAAATTTCACTCCAACACCGGCCCGTGGGAGCAGTTTTTCCACGCGTGGGACCGCATCGCCAACACGGGCTTCGCCTGGGGGCTGGAGACGATCCTGCGCGATCTCTATGAGTTCGATGAGCCCCTCACCGCCGATTCGCTGCCCGCCCTGCGAGCGAAGTTCGAGGCAAACACCGCCCGTGAAGACTGGGGCCGATCCATCCTCCGCAAGGGCGGGATCCGACGGATCCTTTCCAGCCGACTCGACGTCGAACCGCTCACCGACGGGGGGGACGATCTGGGCATTCGTTTCACCATCGAATCCGCCCCGACCAGCGGGACACGCGAGTACGTCGGCTGGTCGCGTCGGCTGGAGTACATCGAACAGCGAACCGGACGCGACGTGAGTACGCCGGCCGGCCTTCGCGAGGCGATCGGCGAGTTCTACGACGCCAAGGACTGGTCCCACAAGCGGGCGCTGGTGAGTTGGTTCTCCTCGGAGTGCGACTTCAGGCCGGCCGATGAAGCCGACATTGCCGCCGCCCTCCGCGACGCCCACGCAGGCGAGTCACTCGCTCCCGCCCAGACGCGCATGCTCGAAGCGGCCATCATCCGCGCCGTCTGCGAGGCGATCTCCCCGCACACCGCCACGTTCCAGATGTGCTTCGGCGTGCAGTTCCTCACGCCCGGTAAACCGCACCCGGTCGCCCGCGTCGCCCCGCAGTTCGCATCCAGCCTCGGTTGGCTGTTCGGGGAGTTTCCCGGAATCCACTTCAACCTGCTCAACGGCTACGAGCCGATCGAACCGGAACTCTGTGCCCATTGCCTGGCGTATGAGAACGTCTCGCTGGCGAGCTACTGGTGGCAGACGTTCTACCCGGCCGTGATGGCGGCCGCCTGGCGACGCCGGCTGGACATGGTGCCCGCCTCCCGCCTGTGCGGATTCTTCTCCGACGGGTGGTGCCTGGACTGGACCTACGCCCGGCTGCAGATGACCCGCCGCGTGCTGGCGCAGGTATTGGCCGAGAAAGTGCAGCAGGGGTGGTGGAGCGAGCAACGCGCCATCCGCACAGCCGAGCAGCTCTTCCTGCACACGCCACGCGAGCTGTTCCTGCCTGACGAAGACGTCCGTTGAGACAGCGCAGAAAAAGGGCCGAGCGCGCCATCGCGCCCGGCCCGACATTCTGGACTCAGCCGACTGATCTAGCCCTTGCCCCGGCCTCGCATCTGCAGGCCGAAGAGCTTGATGAATCCCGTCGCGTCCGACGGGGTGTACTCCTCGCCCATGGTGAAGCTGGCGAGGTCTTCCTGGTAGAGGCTCTTGGGGCTGGTCACACCGGCGACGGTGGCCCGTCCCTTGAAGAGCTTTACCCGCGCCGAGCCGGTGACGTTTCTCTGCGTGCGCTTCACGAACGCGTCCAGGGCATGACGCAGCGGGTGGAACCATTGGCCGTTGTAGACCATCTCGGCGTACTTCAGGGCGATCTGCTGTTTGTAGTGGGCCGTGTCGCGGTCCAGCGTGATGCTCTCCAGGGCGCGGTGGGCTTCGTAGAGCACCGTCCCGCCGGGCGTTTCGTAGGCCCCGCGTGACTTGATGCCCACCAGGCGATTCTCGACGAGGTCCACCTGTCCGACCGCGTGTTTGCCGGCCAGTGCGTTCAGACGTTCGATCAGGACGTGGCCTTCGAGCTTCACCCCGTCGATTCCCACGGGAATGCCTTTCTCGAAGTCCACCTGCACGTAAGCGGGTTTGTCCGGGGCCTTGGATACCGGGACGGACATCACCCACAGGTCGTCCTTGGGTTCGTTGGCGGGGTTTTCGAGGTCCGCGCCTTCGTGCGAGATGTGCCAGAGATTGCGGTCCCGCGAGTAGATCTTCTTCTTGCTCTGCTGGATGGGGATGTTCCGCTGCTTGGCGTACTCGACGGCCGCCTCGCGGGAGGTCAGCTCGAAGCTGTCGTCCTTCCAGGGCGCGATGATCTTGAGCTTCGGCGCCAAGGCCATGAAGGTCAACTCGAAGCGGACCTGGTCGTTGCCCTTTCCGGTGGCGCCGTGTGCGACGGCGTCGGCGCGGGTCTTCTTGGCGCAGTCCACCTGGGCTTTGGCAATCAGCGGGCGGGCGATGGACGTGCCCAGCATGTAGAGATCCTCGTACGTCGCGCCGGCCTGCAGCATCGGCCAGCAGTAGTTCTCGGCGAACTCCCGGCGCAGGTCGGCAACGATCACCTCGTCGGCTCCGCTGGCGTAGGCCTTCTCCTCGATCCCGTCCAGCTCGCCGGCGCCCTGTCCGACGTCGGCGGCGAAGGCGACCATCTTGCAGTCGTACTTCTCCTTCAGCCAGGGAAGGATGACCGAGGTGTCCAGCCCGCCGGAGTAGGCGAGCACGATCTTCTTGATTTCGTTCTTGGCCATGGTTGTTCTCGCAGTCTCTTGGGAAACCATGAATTGTATATCTCCCGCCCCCGGCCCGGAAGGGATTTCCGCACCACTTTGATGGGAGACGCCCCCTTGTCCTTCTGCCCCGATGGGCCTCAAAGCGGGGCGTCGTATTGCTCGTCAACCATTGCTCTGGACGCCCAGTTGATTCAGCAGGACGCGTTTCATGACATCGCGCGGGGCGGGGCAGGGCATCCATCGCTCGAACTGCTCGGCGCCCTGTCCGACAAACATCGCCACGCCGGTTACCGTCGTCGCGCCGGCCTCCTCAGCCAGGCGAAGCAGCTTCGTCCGAACGGGGTTGTAGATCGTATCGAACACCACGCGCGTGCTCGATGGGATCGCCGGGATCGGGCCGGCGTCCACCTTCGGATGCATGCCCAGGGGCGTGCAGTTGATCAGCACCTCGGCGTGAGCGACGGCGCCCGGTTCCAGCGGGGCCGGCGACGCGCCGAACTCCTCAGCCAGCGACCGGGCGCGCTCAATGGTGCGGTTGGCGACGGTCACCTCCGCGCCGTAGTGCGTCAGGGCGGCTACCAGTGCGCGGGCGGCGCCGCCGGCGCCGAGCACCGCGACCGACCGCCCAGCCAACTGCTCGCGCGAGATGTCCATCGCCTCGCAGAGGGCGTCGATGGCGGCGGCGTAGTCGGTGTTGTCGCCGCGGAGGCTGCCGTCGTCCTCATACGTGACGGTATTCACCGCGCCGATCCGGACGGCCAGCGGGTCGCAGTGGTCGGCGCCGATGTATCGAAGTGCATTTTCCTTGTGGGGGATGGTCACGCTCAGTCCACGCCAGTTCAGCCAGGGGCGTTGGTCGACGGCGTGCATCCACGCGGCGAACGCCTCCCAGCCGGGCTCGACGCGAAGGGGCACGTACAGCCCGTCACAGCCGGCGGCGTCCATCGCGGCGTTGTGGATCGCCGGGCTCATCGAATGTCCCACCGGGCAACCCACCACGCCCAGCAGCGGCGTGTCCGACGTAACGGCGTCCCAACGGTAGAGGTCCCGCAGCTGCTCGACGGTCGGCTGACCCGGCGCCGACTCGCTCCGGCGATCCAACGTGGCGAACGTGCCGAACGCGCCGAACTTCCGGGCGGCCAGCCGGGTAAGCAGGCCGGCTTCGCCCATGGCCAGGGCGATGGTGGGCTTGGTTGCCGATCGGAGAACGTCCAGCGCGCGGAGGGCTTCGTGCGGACCTGCGGGGGCGAAGGCGATCTTGGCGACGGCGGCAGGGGCGTCCTGCAGCCTGGCGGCGATGGCGTCGAGGTCCGGCGGGCAGCGGTCGAAATCGTGATGGCTGAGGATGGTCCGCTCGGGCGTCGGGCGTAATGCCGGGGCGGTGTCGAGCTCCACGTCCACCCAGGTTGCTCCGGCGGCGAGGGCGGCAGTGAGCATTGCCAGACGGTGGGCGTCGGGGGCGCCGCATCGGCCTCCTTCGCGCAGGGGTCGACAGGTGACGATGGTTTCCATGTCGCCTGCCGAGGCGATCATCTCGGCCAATTCGCTCTCGGCAGGAAGGGCGGGCAGAAAGTCCACACGGAACTCCACCGCGTCGGCGCGGGCGTCCTGAGCGCGTCGGGCCTGGGCGCACATCTCACCGACACTCGTTGCGGTGAGAGGCACGATCAGGCGTGTGGATTCGGCGGAAGGCACGGAGGGGTCTCCGATAGCGGCCTGGCTTTGTGTCGGCCGGGCGGGGGGCTACTTCTTTCGCTTCTTGATGACCTTCTTGATTTCCTTCTTGCCCGGGTGTTTGAAGTTCCGGACCCCGGCCTGCTTGGCGAGTTTGTCTGCCGTCTGATAGAGCTCGTAGCCGATCAGAACCTTTGACTTGTCGATGAAACTGTTCTCAGCCGCCCGCAACTTCACCTCGCCGGGCTGGATCAGTTCATCCTGGTTGTACTTGCGGTCGTCGCCGTAGCGTTTGATCTCATCGAACCACCATTTGGCCTTGGCCTTGGGCATGTCGCCGGCTTCATCGCGAAGGATGTACAGGATGTGCATGAACGCGTACTTGTGGCTTCGCTCGGCGGCCTTGAGTTGGGCGAGCAGTTGGCGGTCGTATTGGCCGTCGCGCGCCCGGACCATCAGCCGGAATACGGTCTTCTGCAAGTTGGCGGCAGCTCGGTTCCGAAAGGCGACTTCCATGTCGCGCTGGAGTTTACGCTGGCGCAGCTGCTGCACTCGCTCGACCACCTGCAACGCCTGGGTGGGTTGAAGTTTCTCAAGGTTGTCCGGGAACACCAGCGGCCGGAGCTGGCTGTCGCGGTACTTGGGCGGCTGAATATATCGCACATAGCGCCGCTGAAGTGTCAGCGCGGTGGATATCAATCGCCGGATGACTGTCGTGTCGGCCTCGAGCAGGGGCTGGAGCAACTGGTTGGTGACGGCCGCCCCGGTGTTGATCGGACGACGGGCACTGAGCACGCCGGGCAGGAAGGCGGCTGTGTCCTCGGTGTAGACCACGCCTTTGAGGATCTTCTCGTACGAAGCGTTCGGGTCGTCGCCCTGGAAGCGTGCCTCTGTGGTCTTCTCCAGGCGTTGGGCGATTTTCTCCAGCTCGTCCTTGCTCGGACCTTTCGCGTCGTCGGCCTGCAGCGAAACCGCGGCGACGGCCAAGACGATCAGGACCAGAATTGCGTTGCGTTTCATGGATCGGACTCCGTGATGGCCGGTGCGCAAAAGCTGCGCGATGATCCGCCGATTATAACGCGAGGATCTCGTGGGTGCAGGCATTTCTGCGCGTTTCATTACCGTGGCGGACACGCAACCATGCCTGACGTTGGTTCCGGGCGGCGGGTTACTGCTCGCTTTGGCCGAGACGCTCGACGGCGTCCGCGAGCCCGTCGACGCGCCACGCGGGCAGCGTAAACACGCCGGTGACCCCGTCGATCGAGGCCGGGTAGCCTTCGGCTGGGCTGTCGACCATTTCCGCGGCAATCCGCAACGTGCGGGGCTCGCCCTTGCTCGGGGTCAGCGTGAACTGCCAGGACGGCGCGTCCAGCCCGTGGGCCTTGGCGGGAGCCTTCTTGTGAACGATGAACCGCTCGGCGCGCGTGGCCAGCAGATTCTCCACCAGCGAGAGGGCCTTGTCGGCAGCGACATCGTTGCCGTCCACCTGCCCGCTCCAGATCCCGTTGGTTCGCTGCAGCGTGATCGCCTTTCCCTCGGGCCGGGCAACACGCACGCTCTGTAGGTCGGCTTCGCCCATATCCCCGAAGAGGTCTCGCTTGCGGAGTTCCTCTGCGAGGTCGATGAACACGCCGGCCGACACTTCCCGGACGGCGAGGGGTTTCTCGTCTTCGCGCCAGGCGTAGCCTTTCCCGTCCATCCGCACCACGTGCAGCGTGACGGTTCGGGGCTGTGGGGCGTTTGCGTCGTCGGCGGTCGGGGCGAGCTTGAAGGTGGCCTTGAGGTGCTCGTTGGCGTCGGCATATTTCGCGGGGACGTCACCCAGCGCGACGGTCCGCCGGCCTTGGATTCTCTCAACCTGGTGCAGGATGCCCTGAATCGTCTCGTCGTCGGCACCGGCGGCGACCGGCGCGGTAAGCGCCCACGTGTCCCGGGGCGATCGCACGGCTGTGTAGCTGGGGATATCATCGCGGCCGAGGCGGTCAACGCGGAACGACGTCACCCGCCGGCCGGGCGTGATGTCCATCACGGTGCGGTTCCACAGGCTGTCCGGGGCTTGCCGGAGCGATTTGAGGGCGGATTGTTTCACCACGGCGACGCTGGATGCGGCGATGGTTCGCACGAACACGTCATTGCCGTCGACGGCCCCGATTTCCAGTGTAAGCGGGGCATCGGTCGCGCCGGTCCGCAGCGTGACCGTCGTGTCGGGGTCGGCCAGGCCGAGCGTTGCCGGACTGGTCGGATTGTCCCGCCACTCTCGGGCGGGCAACTCGGCGAGGTCCTGGATGAGTCGCCCCACCGCGGCAGTGGCGGCAGGGCCCTCGTGCGGGGAGGTCATTGTCCATGCGTCCTCCTCGCCGCGCGTCAATTTCGTGGTCTGCTTACCGCGGCGGATGGTTACCTCGCGCACGTCGTCGGGGCGAACGTTCAGAACGCTCATGCTTCGCAGCGTTTCCCAGTCCGGCTGGAGCGAGTCCAGCAGGGCCTTATCGACCTGGTAGATTGCGTCGGACTCGTCGAGGCGAAGGAAGACGCGATCCCCGGCCGGGGCGCTCATCGCGAGAGTGTGAACGGTCGTGTTGGCGTCGGTCGGTTGGGTGGTCGCCATTTGGCTCACCGTCAGTTGAACGGTCAGTCGGGGCTCGGCCAGGCCGTACATGGCGAGTTTGGAGGGCGTCTGGGCCTGGGCGACGAATGCGTCGGCGGTGAGCTTCGTGAGTTTGGAGAGCAACCGGGAGACTCTTTCGGAGTCGGCCCGGGCGGTGACATCGCCGTGGGTCAGCCGCCAGTCGTCCCTGACGGCGACGAGCGAGAAGCTCTCTCTGCCCGAGACGGTCACCCCGCGGACCTGTCGCGGGGTCAGCGAGAGCAGCTTCAACTCGCGGTAGTCGCCCACGTCGCGGGCGAGGACCTCGGCGAAGTTCCGATCGGCCACGAAGATCCGCTCCCAGCCTTCCGGACGGACGTAGGTGCGGGGCTGCCCGCTGCCGATGCGAGGGACGGGCTTGCCCACCTGCAGCGTGCGCGTCGCTCCCTCGGGGGTCCGGGCGGTGAGCGTCCAGAGCGGGGGCGCCAAGCCGGCCGACTCGTGGGAGACTTCCTCGGGGTCGGTCGGGTCGATGGTGCGGTCGTAGGCGACGGCGTCGAGCAGGGCGGTGAGCTGTTCGACCTTCCAGTCGATCGCGTCGGCGTCTGTGGGCTGGGTGATTCGCCAGTCGCCGTCGACCTTCTCGAATGTCACGGCGTCGCCGGTCGAGTCGGTCACGGTGACGGCCGTCGGCGCGAAGTTCGGGTCTTCGAACAATACGCCGTTGGGCGACTCGCCGGGCTCACCGGTCGGGAGAAGGTCGCTTTCGCGGATCGCAAGGAACCCAATCGCGACGATCAGGAAGATCGCCAAGAGGATCGCAGTTTTCGCCTTCATGGTACGTCGACTCCGATAGGTTGGGGTTCTCGACTCCCTTGCGGGAGAAGCTATTGCCGCCTTCGCATCGCCATCACAACCATCCCGATCGCCAGGACGACCCCCGGGATGCCCACCACGTAGATGCTCCACAGGATATCCATCTCGACCGGGTCGATCATATCGATCGGGTGGATGTAGGTCGGGCCTGAGGCGATGTACTGGTCCCAGCCGGTCAGCCAGAGGCAACTGTTGATCACGAGGTCGGCGTTCGCGGAGGGCGGATCGGTGAGTTTGCTCCCCCCGTCCTCGCGGAGTTGGAGGACCGGCTCGTTGAGATACTGGTCGGCCAGTCCGGCCCCCACACCGAGCACCACGATGCGCGTGTCGGCGGTGGGGGCCCCGCTGCGGGTGGCTGCCATCGCCACCGGGAAGGGCGGACGCATGTCCCCATCGTCGAACTGCGGGGACACGGCGCTCTGCTCGGCTCCTTGGAACTGTCGGATCAGATCCATGAAATGTCGCGACGCCCAGACGGTGTCCATCGAGGCGGGCACGCGCAGCACGGGGCGCACCGAGACGCCCTCGGGCAGCGGCGAGACCGCTGTGACGGGGCAGACCATCGGCCACAGCGTGCGGCGTCCCTGGAGGGGCTTGCCGATCGGATGGTCGGTGTACGCGCTGAGCGGCATGTGGCTGAACCATTGCAGGTTCGGCGTCAGTCGGTCGGGTTGCTGCGGATCGCGCGAGGCCGGGAAGACGATGAACTCGTTGAGCGGATCGATGCCCCAGGCGTTCTTGAGGTAGTCGTCCAGGGGGTAGGGCGGGCTGGTGGGCGGACCGCCGTACATGCCGGCCGACTCGGGCACGTGGAAGTGCGTCAGGAACACGGCGCCTATTCCCTCGTCGATGGCGGCGCGGATTTTCGCTTCGTGCTCCGGGCCGAACTGGGGGATCTGCTCGCGCATCGCGTCCGCCATCGGCGAGGTGGCCGGCGGGCAGATCAGCAGCACGCGGGGGAGCTTGCTTTCCTTGTCCTTGTCGACCGATGCGGCGTCGGGGGCGTTGGCGTCGGTGGTGTTGGGGTCTGTCCACGGGGCCGGGTCGGTCAGGTTCCACTGTTCGACGAGGAAATTGGCTTTCCTGAGGCGGTCCTGCAGCGCGGTGAGCGCCTCGGGGGGCAGTGAGGAGCTGGGCATCATCCGTTGCATCATCGGGTGCATCTGCTGGGGCGTGGGCGGGGTGAAGTGCGTGAGAATCACCTTCGCGAAGGGTTTGCGGACCAGCTTCAGCAGGGCCGAGGCGATGGCCGAATCGCCATTGAACCGGCGGGCGTCCGGCTCGTCGCTGTCCGGGGCCGCCTGAATCGTCATCGGCCAGACCTCGTCAAAGGGGACGACGGTCTTCTGGTCGCCCACCTCCAGCAGCACGATGTTCTCGTCGGCCAGTTCGTCGGCCAACCAATCGTCGGTCTCGGGCAGGTTGGCAGCGAGCTTCGCCAGTCGGTTGACGATGGAGGCTGTGCGGGACATCAGCGTTTTCTCGCGGACGGCCTGGAACAGAGCCTCGGTCTGTCGGTCGACGTGGGTCAGGGACGCGATGGCCGATTTCAGGGCGGCTTTGCTGTCGGACAGGGCGGGGGGCAGACCATCGGCGCTGGGACGCAGATTGCGCAGGGCCACGCGGAGTTCGTCGCCTCCGTTGAGCATCGCCGCCGCGCGTCGGTAGTTGACGGCCTCCTGCTGGAGGTCGTTGGCCGTACGGCTGAAATACCGGTCGATCGGCATCTGAATAAAGCTCCACGCGTCGGACTGGTACACCAGCGGGAACAGCTCGCCGCCCACCTGACGCAACTGCTCTGCCGCTTTGGCGCAGGCTTGGGAGGTGCTCTCCAGCGCCTCGGCCATCTTGGCGATCGAGGCCTTCATGTCCTTAATCGACGCGCCGTTGGGGTCGATCAGGGCGGCGGGAACGGCCTTCGACTCTTCGATGGCGGCGTCCACCGCAGCCACCGCGTTCGGAGCGGTCTGTTCGACGGCCTGGGGGAGGCGGGCCCGTTCGAGCAAGGCCTCGCGCGTCGACGAGATGAACTGTTGGGTGGTCGAGACGACGTCGTTGGCGTCCGAGACGAGTTGGCCGTACTCGATCACGCCGCTGCGCAGATTCCGTGCGATCTTCTTCCGGGTGGTTTCGATCTCCCGGGTGAGTTCGCCGACCTGTTGGCCGACCGTGGCCCGAAGCCGCCACTGATCGAGGTAGCTGTCGTCCTGTGCGACCAGCAGTGGGTCGGTGTCTTGGGGCAGGGCGGTCTGGAGCTCCTGGGCCGACTGCTGAAACGCCTGGATGAAGGCGATGTGGTCGGCGTGTTTCTGCTCCCGCTCGCGGGCCAATCGGGCCATCAGGCGTGCCCGCCCCCCGTCGGTGACGACGTTCCGCACGTCGACCTTGTCCGGGCGGAATTCCTGCATCTCCTCGAGCAGTTCCAGCAGGCGCGAGCGGTACTCGGCCGGCCCTTTACCGGCCTCACCGGCGGTGTATACGCAGGTGAGGGTAATCTCGGCGTCCACGTTCTCCAGGACGCGTCGCGAGCGGTCGGACAGGCCGAATCGGCCCAGCGTTTCGGCGTTGATCCGGACGTAGCTGGTCTGGGCGATGACGTTGATCACCAGCAGCAGGGCGAAGATTTCGCCGGTGGTGACCAGGGCGGTCGAGGCGTACCGCTGGCGCGAGCGGGGCTCGCTGGCCAGATGCATCAGGACGGTCTCGACGGCGCCGAGTACAAGCAACACCGCCGCAGCGAGGCTCGTCTTCCAGCCGGCGGGCCAACCCTCCGGAAGGGCGCCCAGCAGGCTGGCCACCAACACCAACAGCCCCCCGCAGCCGACGACGATCCAGAGGCCCACCGCGAGGGTCTGCCCCCATCCGACGCCCCGGATGACCTGCACCGTGCCGATGGCGATGATCGCGGCAAGGACCAGCCCCACCGCCAACAGCACGCCTTGGGGGATGGCGTCGGTGGGTATCAGCTTCATGTAGACCAGCGGAGCCACCGCCAGAACCGCAGCTCCGAGGAGGCCGGCAACGCCCGCCCGGGACGCGTTGTCCGGCTGAATCATTCCGTGTGCGTCGTCGCGTTGGGTTACCGCCATCGTCGGGACTCCAGACTCTTGACACTCAGAAACAGGAACAGCGCGGTGACGCTGAGCAGGAAGACAGCCCCCCGCAAGTCGAACACGCCGCGGAAGAACTCGCGCAGGTAGGTGAACATGTTGAGTCTCGTGGCGAAGCTCCGCAGGGCGTCGGGACCGTGCATCGCCAGCAGTTGCATTCCGAAGGTGAGAACCGCCAGGATCCCCATCGCCGTGATGTCGGCGACCGCCTGGTGCCGGGTGAGACTCGATGCGAACAGGCCTACCGCCAGGAAGGCGGCCCCCAGCAGGACCATGCCCAGATACCCCATCGCCGCCACACCGGGATCGGGTTGGCCGTAGGCGATCATCAATCCGAGGTAAACCCCCGTGCCGGCCAGCAGCGCCAGGAAGAACACCCACGCCCCGAGGAACTTGCCCAGGATCACCTGCGTTTCGGTGATCGGGGCGGTCATGAGCGTTTCGATGGTTCCCGAGCGGACTTCCTCGCTGAGCAGTTTCATCGTCAGCAGGGGAATGGTGAGAACCATCAGGTAGGCGATGCCTTCAAACAGAGGTCGAAGCGTCGCGGGCTGACCGGGCTGGAAGATCATCGCGAAGAACCACAGGCTCGCGGCGAGCAGGAAGCTGGCTCCTTTGACGTAAGCCATCGGCGAGAAGAAGTATCCCGCCAGTTCCCGTCTGGCGACGGTGAGCATCTTTCGCATCGTGTGAATCCTTTCCCTCTATCTCGGACGCCGGGCGATCAGGCGGAGGCGGGCTGGGCGGCCCGGACGTTCTGCTTGTAGGTGATCTCGACGAAGTAGTCTTCCAGCGAGCCGATCTCGCGGCGCAGCTCCCGCATCTGCCACCGCTTCTCGGCGACGGTGCGGTAGACCTCCGAACGGAGGTCCTGCCTGGGCGGTCCCTGGATGCGCAGCTGCGTCCAGCTGCCGGCAGGTTCGTGCTCGATTTCCTGCACGCCGGTGAGGCCCTTCATCGCCCGGACGATCTCCTCGGGCTCGGCGCCCTTGATCTCCGCGATCAGGCGGGAGGGGTTCACGACCTTGTCCCGAAGTTCCTCGGGCTTGCCCTGGGCGGCGATGGTCCCGCCGGCGATGATGATGATCTCGTTACAGATCTGCTCGACTTCGGCGAGAATGTGGCTGGAGAGAATCACCGTGTGGTCGTCGCCGAGATCCCGCACGAGGTTCCGCATCGAGCGGATCTGCACCGGGTCGAGCCCGAGGGTGGGCTCATCGAGCACCAGAACCGGCGGATCGTGCAGCAGCACCTCGGCCAGACCCACGCGCTGACGATAGCCGCGGGAGAGTTCGCCCACGCGGCGGCGCATCATGTTCTCGGGCTCTTTCAGCCAGCAGCGCTCGGCGACCCGTTGTACAGCGGCCCGTCGCTGGCGGGAGGGGATATCCCGCAGGGCGGCACGGAACAGGAGATACTCTTCGACCCGCATCTCGGGGTAGACGGGAACCGACTCGGGCATGTACCCGATGTTTCGGCGGACCTCCAGCGAGTCGCTCAGCACGTTATACCCGGCGATGGACGCCGACCCGCTGGTGGCCGGCAGATAGCAGGTCAGCATTTTCAGCGTGGTGCTCTTGCCCGCGCCGTTGGGGCCCAGAAAGCCCACGACCTGGCCGGCCTCGATGTTGAACGAGATATGGTCGACCGCGAGAACCCGGCCATACCATTTCGTCAGGTCGCTCACGTGAATCATACGATCTCCTCGTCATTGGTCTGGTGCGGTGCGGGCCGTCACCCGGTGGCGGGGCTGCCCATCCACCATCGACTGACTTTCGGGGGCGTCTCCCAACGCCGTTGCTCACAACCCCTCCCGAGGGGAGTGGATTGCGGGGCAATATGATTACGCGTATCTGAAGGTTTTGTCAAGATCCTGGTTTGCGTTCGAATAAGCCCTACAGCCCGAGGCGTTGCTTCTTGGCGTCGACGCGTTTGAGTTGCTTCTTGAGGGCTTTGCCGGTCCCCGCGGGTGCGGGTCTTGTCTCCTCGGCGTTGAGCAGGTGCTTCCTGGGGCGCCCGACCTTGCGCCACCATCGCAGGGCTTCTTTCTTCCGGGCGAGGACGGTGGCGACGCGTTTCTTGAGCCCGGCCGGGGGCTCGGGGCAGCCATCGGCGTAGTGCTTCGCCCAGAGCTTCCGGTTTTCGTACAACCGCTCCAAGGCGGCGACCGCCATGGCCGACGTCGGGCGATCCGGCGATTTGAGCATGATTTCCACCAGCAGCCGGGCGGCCTTTTTGTCCCCCAACTCCGCCAGGGCCCGGACGTACCGCCGCATGACGGGGGCATTGGGCGAGGCGTTGATTTCCCGGATCGCGGCGGCGTGGACGTCGGGGAAGGGGTTCCTTACGTCCACGGCTGCGGGACAGTGAACGATGGCCTGCCCGTCGCCCCGCCGGAACAGCAGCGAATGCTCCACAACCCTGGCGGTCTTTGACGATTCGACCGGATCCCGGCCGTCTTTGATTGGCAATGGCTGCTCGATTCTGAACACGCCGAAGTCCTTGCCCAGTGTCCCGTCTGCGGGGCGCCCGAGTAGGGTCACCGGGCGGATCCATCGGAGCTTGGGCCCGTCCTCGCGCCACAGGGCAAACGGCGTGAGCTGGTAGTGTTCATTGCGGCCGCTGTCGGTCAGCCGCAGGGTGCGGCAGTCGGGAATCGCACGTCCGAGGACCTTCGCGTTGGGGGCCCGGAGGGGAATCAGCGTGAGCTTGTCGTCGTCGGCACGGATGCCCCATACGTCCGAGCGTCCCTGCCAGCGGATGCGGACAAACGCCGGCCGATCGGGCGGGAACCAGAGCGTCGGAAGCTCGATCGTGCCCTGAGATCGCGGGGTGGTTTGCTCCGCTTTGCCCGCGTCGCCCTTGCCGCTCAGTTTCATGACCGCGGCGAGATCCACCCAACTGTTACCGTCGGCCCGGGTGAGGCGCAGGGCGGCGGGGATCTCCCGGGTGGGGTCGATCGCCTGGGAGGTCAGCGTGAGCGTACATGTTCGCGGGCCTTGCTGCAGCGACGTTCGTGGCGGGTCGGCGGACAGTTTGAGGGTGTAGGGGAAGGGCTTCACGCCGGGCTTGTCGGCCCCGTCGATGGCGGCCGGTCGGGGCAGAGTCTCGTTGGCATCCCGCAGCCAGCGACGGCGCGTGTTGGCGTCGGGGTCATCGGCCCGGACGGCGGAGGGCATCCCCGCCGCCAGGCAGATCAGCAGAACAGTTGTGTGCCGCGTGGCGTTCATGGTCGCTCCAGTAGATGTACGCTCGCCGCATCGATTGACAGGTCGATTTCCGGCAGTATACTATAGGACTTTGACGCTCCACAGGAAGGAATGATTGCCATGAGGCTGCTTTACCTGGACATCGACACCCTTCGACCCGATCACCTGGGCTGCTACGGTTACCATCGCGACACCTCGCCCAACATCGATCGCATCGCCGCCCAGGGCGTGCGATACGAGAACTGTTACGTGTCCGACGCGCCCTGCCTGCCGTCGCGTGCGAGCATGTTCACGGGGATGTTCGGCATTCGCAACGGCATCGTCGGTCACGGCGGGACCGCCGCCGATAGGCGACTGATCGGGCCTGAGCGGAGCTTCCGCACCGAGCAGTCGCACCAGGGGCTGATCTCCGCGCTGCGTTTCCAGTGCGGACATTACCCGGTGACTTTCAGCCCGTTCGGCGAGCGTCACAGCGCGTTCTGGTGGTACGAGGGATGGCGCGAGATCGTCAACACCGGGAAGGGCGGGGCTGAGCGGTCCGACGAGGTGGTGCCCCAGGCGCTGGACTGGCTGGACCGCAACGCCGATCGCGACGACTGGGTGCTGCACGTGAACGTCTGGGATCCCCACACCGTCTACCAGGCGCCGAAGGAGTTCGGAAACCCGTTCGAGGATGACCCCATCGAGGACTGGTACACCGAGGAACTCCGCCAGAAGCAGTGGAACGACTACGGCCCGGGAACGCCCCAGGAACCGTGCGGCGGAATGGGTCGCGAGAAGGGCACCTGGCGCCAGCCTCCGCAGGTCCGCAACATGGACGAGTACAAGCAGTGGATCGACGGGTACGACTGCGGCGTGGCGTACGCCGATATGTGGGTCGGTAAGATCCTCGACAAGCTCGAACAGCAGGGCGTGCTGGAGGAGACGATCGTGGTGATTACCGCTGACCACGGCGAGACGCTGGGCGAGTTGAACGTCATCGGTGACCACGCGACGGCAGATCACGTGGTCAGTCGCGTCCCGATGATCGTGAAGTATCCCGGCCAACCGGGCGCGCGGGTGGACAGCGGACTGTACAACCAGTGCGACATCGGCGCGACGCTCATCGAACTGGGCGGTGGAACGGTCCCCGGACACTGGGACGGCCGATCGTATGCCGAAGCGTTCAGCGCCGGCGACGACGGCGGTCGGGATTACGTAGTGTTCAGCCAGTGTGCGTGGTCCTGTCAGCGGGCGGTCCGGTGGAACAACTGGGTCTACATTCGCACTTATCACACCGGTCTGAAGAACTACCCCAGGCACATGCTGTTCGACATTGCCGAGGACCCCCACGAACTGAACAACCTTGCCGAGACCCGTCCGGATCTGGTCGGCCACGGTCAGACGCTGTTGGACGAGTGGTGGGACGACGAGATGAAGCGGAACCCCAGCGGCGTGGATCCGCTCTGGACCGTGATGCAGGAGGGCGGGCCGTTCCACACCCGATGGGGCAACCGCGAGCATTACCTCGCCCGCCTGCGCGAGACGGGTCGGTCGGAGGCGGCCGACTTCCTACAGGCCAATCCCACCGGACTGGCCGACTGACCCCTCACCAAGTCTGAGCAAACGGAGATCTGCATGCCTCCGCATCCGAATATCGTATACATCATGGCCGACGACATGGGCTATGGCGACCTGGGTTGCTACGGGGCCGAGAAGATCCCCACGCCCAACATGGACCGCCTTGCCGCTGAGGGCATGCGCTTCACGGACGCCCATTCCTCCTCGGCCGTCTGCACGCCCAGCCGATACAGCGTGCTGACCGGGCGATACTGCTGGCGGACGAATCTTAAACGCGGCGTGTTGGGCGGGTTGAGCTATCCGCTGATCGATCCGGCGAGGCTGACCATCGCCGGTTTGCTCAAGCAGCAGGGATACGCCACAGCCGCCGTCGGCAAGTGGCACGTCGGGCTGGGTTGGCAGACGAAGGAGGGCATCGCCAAGCTCTGTGAGACCGACTGGGAAGACCACGATGAAGCCGATTACACCAAGCGAATCGTAAACGGTCCGGTGGATCTGGGCTTCGACTATTTCTTCGGCATTGCCGGTTCGCTGGACATGCCCCCGTACTGCTTCATCGAGGACGACCATACCGTGGGCATCCCCACCGAGGAGAAGACCCCCTACAACCCGCAGCAGAAGAAAGGCCGCATGACACCCGGCTGGAAGGACGAAGAGGTGGACCTGCACCACGCCGCCAAGGCGTGCGACTGGTTGCGGGAGACCCGCGCCGCCGATCCCGATCGGCCGTTCTTCCTGTATCTCACGCCGTCGAACCCCCATCGGCCTTGCGTGCCACCGGACTTCCTGAAAGGCGCCTCGGACGCCGGCCCGCGCGGTGACGTGGTCTGCGTGGTGGACTACGTCGTCGGGGAGGTGATGGACACGCTTGAAGAGATCGGGGCAAGTGAGGATACAATGATTGTGGTAACCTCGGACAACGGTGCGCGACCCTACGACGTGGATGGCGACACCCACGGCCACCGAAGCTGCGGCGAGCTGCGCGGGTTCAAAGCGCAGATCTGGGAGGGTGGCCACCGCGAGCCGTTCCTGGTCCGCTGGCCGAAGCAGGTACAGGCGGGAACCACGTGTGACGATACGATTTGCCTGATGGACATGATGGCCACCGTCGCTGAGTTGACCGGAGCGGAGCTTCCCGAGGATGCCGCCGAGGACAGCTTCTCGTTCGCGCCGCTGCTGAGCGGTGAATCGGCCCAGCCGCCGCGAGGCATGCTGGTGCATCACTCGGTGGAGGGGATGTACGCCCTGCGCAAGGGGCGATGGAAGATGATTCTCGGGGCCGGGCCCGGCGGATTCCACGGCGACCAACTCTCCCCGCCACAGGACGACGGCCTGCCCGGTCAACTGTACGACATGGAAACCGACTGGCGCGAGACCTCCAACCTCTGGGACGAGAAACCCGGGATCGTGACGGAGATGAAGGAAGAACTCCAGGCGATCATCGACGCGGGTCGATCGCGGCCGACATCCGCGTAGGTCGGGGAGATCGCAGCATGGCTTCCAGCCCATGAGGTCACGGCCTGGAAGACCGAGCTACGGGCCTCAAATTCGGCTGAATCCCCCGCAGATTTGCCAGAACCCTTGCCCATTGGGGAGTGTTACATCCGATAGGTCAGGGTTTTCCGTGCGCTCTCGCTGGGTCCAAGTCTCGCTCGGGAAATCTTTTGACACCCAATGGACCAGTCAGAACCTGTCGGAGAACGATATGCCGGAACCACAGAACGCCACCCCGGACAGCGGAGAGATCGCCGCATCGGAGGACGACATCCAGGCCGTCCAGGCCCTTTCGGATGCCTATGAGAACATGACCGATCAGCTCGGCCGGGTGATTGTCGGCCAGACGAACGTCATCGAAGAAGTCCTGGTGGCGATTTTCTGTCGCGGCCACGCGCTGCTGGTCGGCGTTCCGGGGCTGGCCAAGACGTTGCTGATCCGCACGCTCTCGGACGTGCTGCACCTGAGCTTCAAGCGGATCCAGTTCACCCCGGACCTGATGCCATCGGACATCACCGGAACCGACGTGCTCGAGGAAGACCACACCACCGGCAAACGCGTGTTCCGCTTCGTGCATGGCCCGTTGTTTGCGAATATGATCCTCGCCGACGAGATCAACCGTACCCCGCCCAAGACGCAGGCTGCCTTGCTGGAGGCGATGCAGGAGCACATGGTCACCGTCGGCGAGACGAGCTACAACCTGCCCGCGCCGTTCTTCGTATTGGCTACCCAGAACCCCATCGAGCAGGAAGGGACGTATCCGCTGCCCGAGGCGCAGCTGGACCGGTTCATGTTCAATATCATGGTGGACTACCCCTCCGCCCAGGAGGAACTGCAGATCATGAAGCAGGTCACCGGGACCTACCAGGCCGAGCTGGACTCGGTGCTCACCGGCGAGGACATCCTTCGGCTGCAGGAGATCGTCCGTCGCGTACCGGTGGCCGACCACGTACACCAGTACGCCCGCGACCTGGCCAGGGCAACGCGCCCGGCCGGCAACGACGCCCCGGACTTTGTCAACGAGATGGTCAACTGGGGCGCCGGACCACGCGCGAGCATCTATCTGATCCTGGCGGCCAAGGCGCGGGCCATCCTCCACGGGCGATACCACGCCACCACCGAAGACGTTCGCGAAGTCGCCCTTCCGGTGTTGCGACACCGCGTGTTGACCACCTTCAATGCCGAGGCGGCCGGCGTCACCAGCGACGAGGTCATCCTGCGTCTGCTCACCGAGATTCGGCCCAAAGTAGACGAAACCATCGCCTGAGGAGTGGGCGGGAACCCCCAACGGAGTGAACCATGGACATCGGCGTCTGCCTGCCACCGGATGCGATCAAGACCGAAATCGATGGATTGGCCTTTGTCGAGCCGACCGTCAAGGACCTGCTCTGCCCCGATCAGGACGACGCCGAGTTCGCGCGTCGCCTGGAGGCGCTGGCGGAGTGTCCTTACCCCGCGCCGGCGGTGAACTGCCTGTTTCCCGGGTCGCTGAAGACGACCGGGCCCGAGGTAGACGAGGAAGCGGTGGGCCGGTGGTTTACGACTGTCGCCACCCGAGCGAAGCAGGCGGGCGTCAGCGTGATCGTCTACGGATCGGGCGGGTCGCGAAAGGTCCCCGACGGGTTCGACCCCGACGGGGCGCGCGGGCAGATCATCGGCCACCTGCTGCGGCTGGCTCCCATCGCCGAAGCCAACGACGTGGTCATCGTCCTGGAACCGCTCCACGCAGCTGAGTGCAACATCATTACCAGCGTAGCCGAGGGCGCCGAGATCGTCTCGCGTGTGGACCACCCGCACGTGCGGCTGCTGGCGGACACGTACCACATGGCGAAGGATGATGAGACCCCCGACAACATTCGCCGGGCCGGTGAGCTGATCGTGCATGTTCACGCAGCGGAGGCCGATGGACGCCGACCTGTCGGGACAGCCGAGGACCATCGACCCTACTTCGCCGCGCTGAAAGAGGGCGGCTACGACGGGGCCGTCAGTATCGAAGCGAAGTGGGACGACATCGACGCCGAACTGCCCACCGCCATCGCCGGGCTTCGACGACAGTGGGAACAAGCGTGACATGGTCGTTAGTCATTAGTCGTTAGTCATTAGTCATTGGGCAAGCGTACTCAGTTCTTAGCAATGAGTCGACAGCCACAGCAACCAGCACATGGATTCATTCCGCAA
>JBKHCL010000172.1:0-4237 GCA_046541875.1 Phycisphaerae bacterium
CAACGTATTGCAAACCGCGGCGGGTTCGGTACGATGGCATTCATGGCCAAAAAGACCTCCGGAATGACATACAGGGACGCCGGCGTGGACATCGAAGCCGGCGACGAAATGGTCCGCCGGATCCGCCCCATGGTCGAGCGAACGCTCGGCCCGCGGGTGATGGACCTCTACGGCGGGTTCGCCGGGCTCTTTCGGTTGGATTACAACGAGAAGCTCTTCAAGAAGAACTACCGCGAACCGGTCCTTGTCGGCTGTACCGACGGGGTGGGCACGAAGGTCAAGGTCGCACTGGCGATGGACAAGCTGGACACCGTCGGGATCGACTGCGTCGCGATGAACGTCAACGACATGATCTGCTGCGGGGCCGAGCCGCTGTTTTTCCTGGATTACCTGGGAACCGGCGCGCTGACGCCCGAGCGGATGGCGACGATCGTCAAGGGCATCTCCGAAGGTTGCCTCGAATCGGGCTGTGCCCTTCTGGGCGGTGAGACGGCCGAGATGCCCGACGTGTACAACGAGGACGATTTCGACCTGGCCGGCTTTGCCGTGGGCGTGGTGGAACGCAAGCGCGTAATCGACTCGGCCCACGTGGAAGCGGGCGACGTGGCGATCGCCCTGGCGTCCGACGGGCTGCACTCCAACGGGTTCGGGCTCGCACGCAAGGTACTGCTGAACAAGCACGACGTGGACGACGCCCCGCCCGAGTTGGAGGGCGCCTCGATCGGTCAGGCAATGCTCACCCCCACCCGGATTTACGTCCGCCCGGTGCTGCACGTGCTGCGTCAATACAAGGTCAAACGCGTGGTCAAGGCGATGGCCCACATCACCGGCGGCGGCCTGCCGGGCAACCTCCCGCGCGTGCTGCCCGAGGGACTGACCGTCCGCATCAAACGCGACAGTTGGAAGGTTCCGCCGATCTTCCGGCTGATCGAGAAGCTCGGTCCGGTCGACCCGCTGGAGATGATGCGCGTGTTCAACATGGGCGTCGGATTCGTAATGATCGTCGCCCCGAGCTTCGCCTCGGCTATCATGAATCGGCTGCGACGATGCGGGGAACGCTGCTGGGTGCTGGGAAAAGTCCGTAAGGGCGGCCCGGAGATCCAGTGGAACTGACCCCTCCTGCCTGATACACCATGCAACCGCCACAAGTTGTCCGTCCTGCACGCAATAGCGAAAGGAACGCCATGCCGCATCAGCCGAAAGTGCTCGTGGTGGGATCAATCAACATGGACCTCGTTGTGCGGTCCGCGCACATGCCCCAGCCGGGCGAGACCGTGCTGGGCGACGGGTTCGTGACCAACCCCGGCGGGAAGGGAGCCAACCAGGCCGTCGCTGCCGCCCGCCTCGGGGCCGTCACGCACATGATCGGGCGCGTCGGAGACGACGCGTTCGGACAGACGCTTCTGGAAAGCCTGCGGGAAGACGGGGTCAACTGCGACAGCGTCTGGGTAACCGAGGACACCTCCACGGGCGTGGCGATGATCATCGTCGACGGCCGCGGCGAGAACTCCATCGTGGTGGCGTCCAACGCCAACTTCCGCCTGACGCCTGACGACGTGTTCAGCCGCGACGAACTCTTCACCGATGCCGACGTTGTGCTGCTGCAGCTCGAGCTGCCCCTGCCGACGGTCCGGGCGGCCGTCCAGGTCGCGCGGCGACACAACTGCAAGGTCGTGCTGGACCCTGCCCCGGCCCCGCGGAGCCTCTGCGACACGCTGTGCAACGTGGATGTGCTCTCGCCCAACGCCGGCGAGGCCGAGCGCATCACCGGCAAGAAGGCCGTCGAGGAACGCGTCGAGAAGAATGTGGCGATGGACCTGATCGCCCGCGGAGCCAAGGCGGCCGTCCTGAAGCTCGGCCCGCGGGGAGCGCTGGTCGTCACCGCCGATGAGCAGTTCGCCACCATCCCGCCCTGCCGTGTGGACGTGGTGGATACCACTGCCGCCGGAGACGCCTTCACCGCCGCCCTGGGCGTGGGCATCGCGCAGGGACGCTCACTCCCCCACGCCGCGAAGTTCGCCAACGCCGCCGGCGCCCTGACCTGCACGCGCCTCGGCGCGCAGCCGGCCATGCCAACCCTCGACGAGGTCCTCTGTCTGCTGGCCGATCAGCAGGACCGCTGAACCGTCAAGGCCCGTTTCAGATCACGCGCTAGAACCGCGTCATGTGCTCGTAGATCGCCAGGCGGGCGTCGATCTCGTCCCGCCCGATCTGCAGGAAGCGGTTGACCGAGAAATCCTCCAGCAGGATGCTCGCCGTCACCGTACCATAGGCGATCGCCCGGCGAATGGTGTCGGCCGAGAGGTCATCCTTCTCGGCGATGTACCCGAGCATCGCCCCGGCGAAACTGTCGCCCGCGCCGGTCGGGTCCACGACCTTCGCGCTGGGGAAGCCGGGCAGCGGATAGACCTTATCGCCCATGAACAGCAGCGCTCCGTGCTCGCCCTTCTTGACGACCACGAACCGCCGTACGACCCCGGCGATGATCTGGCCGGCTTCGACAATGTTGTGCTTGCCGGTCAACAGAACCGCTTCGCTGTCGTTGAGCACGAGCCCGTCAATCTGCATCAGCAGCGCCTTGAGCCCGTCACGCTCGGATTTGATCCACAGGTCCATCGTGTCGGCCACGATCAGATCCGGGGCAGCCAGTTGGTCCAGCAGTTCCATCTGCAGGCAGGGGTGGGTGTTGGCCAGGAACACGTATCGGCTGTCCCGAAACTCCTCGGGAATCGAGGGACCTTTCTCGTCCAGCACGTTCAGCTCGACCGAGATCGTGTCCCGTTGGTTGACGTCCTCGTGGTATCGTCCGTGCCAGCGGAAGGTCTTGCTGCCCTCGCGGACCTCCAGGCCGCTGAGGTCGATGTTGTCGTTGTTCTCCAGCGGAGCCAGGAAGCCGGGCGGGCAATCGCCGCCCACCACGCCCACCATCCTCACGGGGTGGAAAAAGCTCGCGGCGTGCGCGAAATACACGCTCGATCCGCCCAAGGTATCGGTCGCCTGCCCGCTGGGGGCCTCAACCGTATCGATGCCGATACTTCCGGTTACCAGTAGACTCATGTCGATTCCATTCTTCTCTGGGAGTACTCAAACCGCTCACCGGCCGGGGGCGTCCCGGCCAGCCGTCTTACGTCGCCCCTGATTGTGCCGACTCGCCGAGCGTTTGTCGAGGGCGAGCCCAAACTCACCGCTGCCCTGCTTTCGTGTTGCGTGGTTCACTCCCCGCTCCGGTGGGCCGAGCGGTACTCCCGCGGGGTTTCCCCCGTGAGCCGACGGAATTGTCGGTTGAAGTGGGACAGGTTGCCGAACCCCGCCGCCAGGGCAACGGCCGTGATGGACTCGTCGCTCTCGCGCAACAGCGCCTGGGCCTTGCGGACCCGCCATTCGTTGCGGTAACGAACGAACGTCGTGCCCGTCATCCGACGGAAGAACCGCGTGAAGGTCGGCACGCTCATGTGCACCGCCCGGGCAACGTCATCGAGCGTCAACTCGCCGTTCTCGTCCTCGTGAATCAACCGCAACACGTAGTGGAGACTCTCCTGCTCGGCGCGACCCGGCCGGGAGGATCGCCCCGGCGGCAGGATGCACTTGCCGCCGATCCGCGCCAGGCGGTCCAGGATGGTCAGCAACTCCAGCGTTCGCGTCCCGTTTTGAAGGTCGGCCAGGTTGCGGATCCGATCGGCCGTCGCGTCGATGGCGTCCGACCCGAACGCCAGCCCGCGATCAGCGTCGGCCAGCAGTGTCGCCAGCGGTTTCATATCAGGGCGCGCGAGCAACTCCAGGCCGATCACGCCCCGAGAGAACACCACCACGGTGAATTCCGCGCCGCCCCTGCCCGAACCGGCCACCCAGCTATGGGCCAACTCCGGACCCACCAGCACCAGTTCCGGAGCGGTGTAGTCCGTCATGTCCTTCCCGATGACACGTCGACCTTGCCCCCCGAACACCAGCAACAGCTCGAACTGCTGGTGATAGTGATGGTACACGTCCGGGACACCACGCCTGTGCTCCACGTGGACATTGGACTCGCTGGCCGACTCGCCGAACTGAAAAGGGCGCGGAGTGCCTGTTTCGGGACTCATATGATCGGATCATACCATAAAACGGCCGGAACAGCGCGGCAAAATGGATGTTTAAGGACTACAGTAGGATCATCGAATCACTTGGGGGATCGCCTGTGGCAACTCGGCGATCCCGACCAGCCCACGAAGCTCTCGGCGGCACACAAGGTACGCTGAAG
>JBKHCL010000066.1:0-17206 GCA_046541875.1 Phycisphaerae bacterium
CATTCGCCACACTTGACGTGGAATTCCCCGATCCGTATAATCCCGCGTGTGTTGAGGAATTCCTCAATGGCGTGGTGAACAGACGGCTGACGCCCCCGCGGTGGCGCGGACCGAAGCGGGTGACACGCCGTTTCGGCTGCGATATCGCCGGTTTCCGCGAGATTCAACGAGATCAAGCGATCTCCGACGAGCAACCATCCATGTGTGCGTCGTACAGAACACGCATTCAAGCCTGACGTTAGAAGAGAACGCGCGCCCGTAGCTCAGTGGATAGAGCGTCTGCCTCCGGAGCAGAAAGTCGCAGGTTCGAATCCTGCCGGGCGTATTTAATACAAGTTACGCCGAAGGAAATATTTAGCCTACCTGTCCGCGTCGGGCAGAGCGGCACCGGAAGCCCGCAAACGTGTGTAGTCTACACAATTGCGGGAAGGCAGGTGCTGCGATGTCCGAAAACGCATTCCCCACCTGCCGTCTCCACAAGTCCTCCGGCCAGGCCTTCGTGATCCTCAATGGCACATGGTGTGCAACATGATTGGGTGATGGGCGGTCTGTGGTTCGCTTCGCCCTGCTTGTTCCCCCGTTCAGTCATTCCGCCCGCAACAAGTTGCGAGCCCTACGGCTTCCAGCCCATGGATACACGGCCCCTTCGACTCCGCTCAGGATTTTCAACTGGAAGGCCATGCTACGGGGCGCGGCCTATCGCCCACCTTACGGTGGGGGCTCCCTCGGCGAACACTGCAACCCTCCAAGGATCAGGCCGCTTTACTCAGGCAGCCGTGAACGATTGATCCGATTCGCTCGTCCCACTCCATGAGACGGAGCCGTAATATGCTCTGGAGGGATGGCTTCGGTGAGACGCGATCGGGAAGCAGTCGGCCGAGAGCGCACGACCGGACAAGCGAAAGAGGCAACGAAATGGATCACAGAGCGGCCAGTGCGGTCGGATATGCCGGTGTTCTTGCCATATTCCTTGTGGTGGCCATTTTTACCCCGGGTTGGGTCTGGGAATACCTCTTCCCCCCACCTGAGCCGGGCAGCTTGATGGACGCGGGAATCGTCACGGTTTCTGACCAAGCCAGCGTCGATCTGGCTGGCAGATGGCGCGTAGTCTTGCCGTACGGAGCCACCGTGCAGCGGACGGGCGAAACCGGCACGATTGACCTCTACATGGAGAAACACGCTGTATTCGCCGCCCCCGTTGAGCCTGTCGCCCCTGCCACTGTCCGCCGAAACATGGGCTGCGCCTTCAACAAGAATGGCGAGCTGGTCATCGCCACATTCGGGGAGTGGGGATCGTGGCCCGATATCGGGTACATCAGCCTCGTCGTGTGCGTGCCCGAAAGCGTCGATGTCGTCCGGCAGGTGGGCCTGTCCGGACCGGAGAGCGTCGCCAATGGTTCGGAATATCAGCATCATCGCGGCCGTGATCAAAACCCCTGGCCCGGCCCAGCAGAACCGGCCGACGGATGGACCCGAATCCCCGACACCTCCGACCCGCAGCGAAGAGCCGAGAACGAATGAACCGACCGTCTGGAGCTTCTTCGCCGCCCAACCGCATTTGTTGACACCGGGGCGGTCTCGCCTGATAATTTCGCACGCAAGAAACATGCGAACATGGGATATCACGCAAATCGAACAAGAGGAGACACGCCAATGACTCAGCCGCCGCCCGTACCCGAAGATGCCCAGGACGGTGAAGGGATCAACGTTAGATTCGTCGCATCAAAGCAGAAGGCCCTGCTGGTTTGCATACTGCTGTACTTGCTGGCCTTGCTCGGCCAGGTCGCCATACCGCCCCGGTTGCATTACATCCTGTTCATGGCGGGCATCGCGCTGCTTATCGTGGCTGCGGTGTTTGTCGCCCAGCTGGGGATGAGGCTTTACGGTAAAGGCCCGGGGATCGCCTTCGGGATCCTCACGCTCGTTCCGCTGGTCGGCCTGATCGTGCTGCTTGTCGTCAACGCCAAAGCCACCTCGGTGCTCAAAGAGAACGGGCTGAAAGTGGGTCTTCTGGGCGCGAAGGTTCCGAACAGATAAACGCCACCTGCCGTCTCCACAAGTCCTCCGGCCAGGCCTTCGTGATCCTCAATGGCACATGGTGTGCAACATGATTGGGTGATGGGCGGTCTGTGGTTCGCTTCGCCCTGCTTGTTCCCCCGTTCAGTCATTCCGCCCGCAACAAGTTGCGAGCCCTACGGCTGCCGTAGGACTTCCTTAACGCTGAGTTTACGCATGGCGATGGTCCCTGGTGGTGTACTTCTTTATTGTACACACCGCAGGGCTCTCCGGCAAGCAAACCAACGATTTCGAACCTGTTCTCATCCAAGGACGTAACAGATTCATCACACCGTTCCGATCCAAGGGGTGTATTGAAATGCTTGCAAACAACGCAGACGCAATACCTGATTGGGTGGCATACATTCTGGTGGTCGGGCTTCCGATATCATTTCTCGCTATCGTGGCCAGGCCGTTCCTCTCGGTGTTGAACGCGGGCTTGGTGACGTTCGCTGCCGTGACGCCCGCGATCCTGCTGCCCCGAAGTCACAGGAGTTTGGCGTACGTTCTGGCACCGACCGTGTATCTCACCTTGGCGTATCTGACCAGCGCCGCCTTTCCGGGGGATCTCGTCCACACATTTGGCCTCCTGATCCTTCAGGCCTTGCAGGGAGGGCTGATCGTGGTTGCGGTCCGGCTGCCTAAGCGTTGGTGTAAGAGGGCGCCCAACCTGGCGTCGGTGCTCACGGTGGTGTTCTATCTGGGCGTTGTCTTCGGAAGCAACATGATCCTCTTCTGAATTGGTTCGGCAGGAAGTATTCAGCCTTAAGGACTGAGCAGCTTCCAGCCAAAGCAGGCGGTGATGATCACGGCAGGAAGACGTGGCTCGCCGCTTGCATTGCGCGGGCATATTCGGGTATTTCTGAGTGCATGGGCGATGACGTGAACCAACACAAGCGGCGCTGTCCGCGGCTGGGGCATGATCTGACGTTCGAGTACTGCCGGTCGACCGATGGCGAGCTGCCCTGCCGGCGGGTGTTCGACTGCTGGTGGGAGATCTTCGACGTCGAGGGCTGGGCCCGGTCGAATCTCACCGAAGAGCAGATCGCCCGACTCACCCAGCCGCCCAAGCCCAAGGCAGTGAGCCTTTTCGAGCTCATTCAGCAGGCCCGGCAACGAACGCAGGACGACGGCCGCGACTGACGGCCGACCCCGCCGCTCGGCAGATCACCGGCGGAAAGCCCCTGCCACCGGAAGTTGGCCCGGTTACCGAGTGTCCTCTTCCTTGACTTTCTCCCAGGTCACGTCGCGGGATTCCACCTTGTGTTCGCGGAAGACCTTTCCGATCCGCACTGCCATCTGATCGATCAGCTCACGGGTGAGGACTTCGCCGTAGGTGGCGGACGTTTCGCTCTCGGCGGGAATATCGACGGCCTTGACGTCATACAGATCGGCGTCCTGGGGCCAAAGTCGTCCGCCCCGGCCGGCCATTCCCTGTTTGACGTCGAGCACTTTGAGGCGGCACTCCAGTCGGCCATGCCACAGTCGCCCGGAGTCCGGATCGCGCAGGGCGAACCGGTCGACATGCACGTAGACCACCAGGTCGGCGTCGACCTTTTGCCCGACCTCCTCGGTTCGCAGTGATCGGAAGTTCGGCGTGGCGCTCTGCACGTCCACCAGTTTGGCGTACGGGACGGTCGAGCCGACGATCTCGTGCTGATCGAGTTCGTGATTGAGCTTCTGGGTGAGGCGTCGTTTGATGTCGCGCGCGGCGATGTTGTCGTCCGGGTTGCCGTAATCGTCCACGAATACCAGCACGCGCCTGTTCTCGGGCAGTTCGTAGACAGCCTCCACTTTCTGGGCCGGCGAGAACTCGGCCACGAGGTAGGCGAACACCGCGCAACCCGGCAGGATCGCCAGTGCCACCGCCGGCAGCCAGCAGGCAGCGAAGTTCAAGCCGGTGCGGCCGAATCGATTTCGTGACGTCATGCGGTTACTCCTGTTCGACGTTCTCTTCGTGGTCGTAGAAGAACTTGGCGATCCGGTCGGCCAGCAGGGCGACGGTGACCTTCTTCACGCCCGCGTCGCTTTGGCCGTACTTGCCCTGGGTCTCTTTCGGCCAGGTCACGCGGATGGCGTCTTCGTACCAGACGCAGGATTTTTCTTCGGGTACGCCGGCTTGGTAGAGAGCGGGCGAGGCGACGACGTTTCCCCGAAACAGACGCACCGTGCCAGGCTCGGAGGTGGAAAATTCCGGGACGTTGACCATCAGGACGTAGTCGGCGTTGAACTTTCTCGCCAGCTCGGCCTTGGGCAGGGCAGCCCAGTCCAGGTCGCTCTCCTGGTAGGCGATGACGGTTCGCGGGTCCACCACCCGGAGGCCGTCGATGTTCTTGGTGAGTTGGCCTCGCAGAGCGTAGGCGATCTGCAGGTCAACGCGGGGGTGCTCGTAGTAGACGCTCTGGTCGAGGTAAACGACCACCGCGACGCGTTTGTTCTCGAGCTTGTCGAACTCGGCTTTGACCTTCTTCGTGCCCGAGTCGCCCAGGAAGACATAGCTCCAGTACCGCATGCCCGAACAGCCCGTCGGCAGCAAGGCGGACGCGGCGAGGACTGCACACAGCAGGATGGGGATGATTCGTCGGCTCATGGGGTCGGCATCCTTCATTGGTGAGAGTGGGGGAAGCTCAGTGAATCGGCAGCGTGCCGCTCCAGACGCCCAGGGCCAGCTTCGCGCCCCAGCCGATGAACATCCCCGCCAGTGCAAACGCCAGCCACCACACGCTGAATCGCAGGCGTCCCAGCAGGTCGCGCCCGCTGATGGCCTGGACAGTTCCCGCCGCGCCCAGCACCAGCAGCGCCCCGGCCAACACCAACCCGAACGGCTGGGCGCGCAGCGACGCGAGCCAGTCCAGATGCACCGCGGCGGTGACCGAGGTGGTCAGCCCGCAGCTGGGACAGGGATACCCCGTCCAGGACACCATCGAGCAGGTCGGCAGGCCCAACTGGGTGTGCGTTCCCATTCCGCGGGGGTCGGCACTGAGCAGCACCGCCACTCCCAGCACCGCCACAGCGGGCAGGGCGACGGCGGCTCCGAGCTTCCGCGTGGAGCGGGAGACCCGCAGCGGCGCAGCCGGGCGGGTCAGCGTGTTTTTGGAACAATCGGTATGCATGGATGAAACTGTATAGGAAGGCGTGTATGATACGTTCGAGACGGGCAAGACGTCAATGTATTGTCCCGTCCGACCGTGGCGAACCGGACGCCGGCGGGGCGATCTTGGGGAAAGCGGCGCCGCGGCGTGGGTTTCGTGAACGATTCACTCAAAAGACATTGACAGTGCGCATGGGCACTTCTACACTCTTTGATTCGTTTACACCCCATGAACAGCGACTTCGTGCGGTCGCTTCCCAGGGTCAGGAAAAACTATCGACATGCCGGCGGATCGCGTCCTCTCGAATGTGTTTGGACAACCGACGGCAAGAGAACCTCAACGGAGAAATTCTGATGGCTAAGAAGAAATCGAAGTACGTGTACTTCTTTGGTGGTGGCAAGGCGGACGGTAAGTCTGCCATGAAGGAGTTGCTGGGCGGCAAGGGGGCGAACCTCGCCGAGATGAGCTCGCTGGGGCTTCCGGTCCCGTCCGGGTTCACCATCACCACCGAGGTATGCGACCTGTACTACAAGCTCGGAGAGAAGTATCCCGACGGGCTGGACAAGCAGATCGACGAAAACATCAAGAAGGTCGAGAAGGTCACCGGCAAGAGCTTCGGTTCGGGCCCCAACCCCCTGCTGTTCTCCGTTCGGTCGGGGGCGGCCGTCTCCATGCCCGGCATGATGGACACGGTGTTGAACCTCGGGCTCAATGACGAGACCACCGAGGCGATGATCGAGCTGACCGGAAACGAGCGGTTCGTCCGCGATGCCTACCGTCGCTTCATGCAGATGTTCGGCGACGTGGTGCTTGGTATCGAGCACGAGGCATTCGAGGAAGCCCTCGAAGGCGTGAAGAAGAAAAATGGCGCCAAGAACGACACGGACCTCGACGCGGCGGGTCTCCGGGAAGTCATCAAGGCCTACGAACACGTCTACAAGTCTCACAAGAAGGAATTCCCGCAGGACCCGCGCCAGCAGCTCCAGGCGTCGATCGACGCGGTGTTCGGCAGCTGGAACAACCCCCGCGCGATCAAGTATCGCCAGCTCAACGACATTCGCGGCCTGCTGGGCACCGCCGTCAACGTCCAGACGATGGTCTTCGGGAACATGGGCGAGGATTCCGGAACGGGCGTTGCCTTCACGCGTGACCCGTCGACCGGGCGCAACAAGTTCTACGGCGAGTTCCTCATGAACGCCCAGGGCGAGGACGTCGTGGCGGGCATCCGCACGCCCGAGCCGATCTCGGCGCTGACCAAGCACGACAAGGCCGCCTACGACCAGCTCGTGGAAATCCGCGAGACGCTCGAGCAGCACTACAAGGACATGCAGGACATCGAGTTCACCATCGAGAAGGGTGAGCTGTTCATGCTGCAGACCCGCACCGGCAAGCGGACCGCCCCGGCGGCCGTCAAGGTGGCGGTGGACATGATGAAGGAAGGTCTCATCGACGAAGAGACCGCCGTCCTCCGCGTGGCGCCCAACTCGCTGGACCAGTTGCTCCACCCGCAGTTCGACCCGGCCGCCCTCAAGGCCGCCGACCAGATCGCCAAAGGCCTGCCCGCCTCGCCCGGCGCGGCGACCGGTCAGGTCGTGTTCAACGCCGAGACGGCCGAGCAGTGGGCCGAAGAAGGCAAGGACGTTATCCTGGTCCGCATCGAGACCAGCCCCGAGGACATCGGCGGCATGCACGCAGCCAAGGGCATCCTCACCAGTCGCGGCGGGATGACCTCGCACGCTGCCGTGGTGGCCCGCGGGATGGGCAAGTGCTGCGTCGCCGGCAGTGACGATTGCGTGATCGACTACAAGACTCGGAAGATGAAGGCCGGCGGGAAGACCATCAAGGCCGGCGACTGGATCAGCCTCAACGGGTCGACCGGAACGGTGTACGCCGGTCAGGTCGACACGATCGAGCCCAGGCTCACCGGACCGTTCGGCACGATCATGAAGCTCGCCGACAAGTACCGCACGCTGGGCATCCGCACCAACGCCGACACCCCGGACGACACGAAGACGGCAGTCAAGTTCGGTGCCGAGGGCATCGGCCTGACGCGGACCGAACACATGTTCTTCGAAGGCGACCGCATCATCTCCATGCGGAAGATGATCCTCTCCGAAACGGCCGAGGATCGAAAGAACGCCCTCAAGGAACTGCTGCCTCTCCAGAAGAAGGACTTCGTGGGCATCTTCAAGGCCCTGAAGGGTCGCCCGGCGACGATCCGCTTCCTGGACCCGCCGCTGCACGAGTTCGTCCCGCATGACACCGCCGGGCAGAAGGAAATGGCCAAGGCCATGGGCGTCTCGGCCAAGAAGATCCGCGACAAGGTCGAGTCTCTCCACGAGTTCAACCCGATGCTGGGTCACCGTGGCTGCCGGCTGGGGATTTACTACCCCGAGATCACCGCGATGCAGGCCCGTGCGGTCATCGAAGCTGCTTACGAGGTGAAGGGCTCCAAGCCCGAGATCATGATCCCGCTGGTCGGGAACGTGAAGGAATTCGAGCACCAGAAGCAGCTCGTCCTGGACGTGTACGAAGAGGTCAAGAAGAAGAAAAAGGGCAAGGACCTGCCCTACCTCATGATCGGCACGATGATCGAGGTGCCCCGCGGTGCCCTCACCGCCGACCAGATCGCCGAGAATGCCGAGTTCTTCAGCTTCGGAACCAACGACCTGACGCAGATGGGTTGCGGCTTCAGCCGAGACGATGCAGGCCGATTCCTCTCGCAGTACGTGGAGGAAGGCATTTACGACTACGACCCGTTCCAGGTCCTCGACCAGGAAGGCGTCGGTCAGCTCGTGGAGATCGCCGTCGAGAAGGGCCGCAAGACGCGTCCGGACATCAAGCTGGGCATCTGCGGCGAGCACGGCGGTGAGCCGATGAGCGTGAAGTTCTGCCACCGCGTCGGGCTGGACTACGTGTCCTGCTCGCCCTACCGCGTGCCGGTCGCACGTCTGGCTGCCGCCCAGGCCGCCATCGAAAACGGCGATTCCAAACAGAAGGCCAAGAAGGCCTCCAAGAAGAAGTCTTCCAAGAAGAAGAGCAGCAAGAAGGCCAAGAAGTCCCGCAAGAAGTAACCCGCGGACCTCACGCCGAGAACCGAACGGCTGGGCGGCTCACACGAGCGGCCCAGCCGTTTTCTTTTTGCTCGCGGGACCGCCCCCTCCGCTGATCGCGCATCGGTCCGGAGTCTCAGAAACGGCCGGGCGGATCGGTACACCGCCGTAGGGCTCGCAACTTGTTGCGGGCTGAATGACTGAACGGCGGGACAAGCAAGGCGAACCGAACCACAGACCGCCCTGCCACCCAGTTTATGCCGCCCCCGCTGCAACCGGTTTGCAGGAAATCCATTGAAGCCCCTTAAAGGGTGAGTATAATCCAGCGCAGCGGCCGTCGCCGGCAAGGCATCTCGCGGCGCGTCCACAGGGTCGGGACCAGGGAACTCCGCCCGACCGGCCGGGATTGATCGCAATGAACCTCCGCACTTTCGCTCGCCGGAGTGGGGACTGGAAAGGACCATGCTATGATGGATGATCAGAACGAAGTCCGACGCGTCAACTGGACCGAAGTATTCAGCTTCACCCACATCTTCAAAAGCTTTCGAATGGCGATTCAGCCCAGCAAGCTGGCGCTGGCGCTGGCGGCGATCATCGTGCTGGTGGTCTCCGGCGGCGTGATGGGCTGGGTCTGGTCCCTCGGCGGCGCGACGGCCTATCCCAACGAAATCCAGGCCCATTACCAACTCTCCGAAACGGCGTTCGACAACCGCATGGAGAGCATGGAAGAGAGCCGACCCAACCGAATCGTCGACACATGGCGTGACGCGATTGGCCAGACGAACAAGGGCAGCGCTCTGAATGAGTATCGCAGCCAGTTGACCCGAGCCGGTGGCGGAGGTGGCTACTATGAGACCGCCCTGAAGAATGCCCTCGACGAGGAGTTCGAGAAAGCCGAAGCCCAGGACCTTCCCAAACGTGAGGACCTGCTCGAGAAGGCTGAGGATGACCCCTCCGACGCAATCGCCGAGATCCGCGACGAATTCGAAAAAGAGATTGTTCTCATCGAGAAGATGCTCGCCAAGGCGGATGAAGAGGCTTCCAAGCTGATCGATGATGATACCACGCTCAAGGGCAAGGACGACCTGAAGGAAGAGGCCCGCGAGCAACTCGCCGAAGACAAGGCCGCCGCCCGGCGGGCATTGACGCTCCGAAAGCGAGCCTTCCAGGAGCAGATGCTGGAGTTGGAAGGTAAGAACATCTTCTCGGCCTTCATCGGCTACGAGTGGGACTGCATCACCAAGGCCCTTCGGGCGGTCGCCCACGGAAATATCCTCACGGGCATGGACACCTACCGGGCCACGATGGCCGGTAAGGGACCAACCACCGTTGACGTGCAGTTCCCCCTGGCACCGAACGCCGCCCAGACGCCCCCGGCCGAGAACCCTCCCGGGTTCTTCGTGTACGTTCTGATGGCGATCCACGCGGTGGCCTGGCTGTGGGACACGCACATGGTCTTCGCGATCCTGTACCTCCTGATCGCCCTGGCGACCTGCTCGCTGTTCGGCGGCGCGATTCACCGCATCTGCGCGGTGCATTTCGCCCGCGAGGAAAAAATCTCCGCCGGGCAGGCGCTGAAATTCTCCATCGCGAAGTTCCCCAACTTCCTGACGGCTCCGCTGATTCCCCTGGCGGTGATCTTCGGGCTCGGTGCGCTGATCCTGCTGGGCGGGTTCCTGTTGGGCTCGTGGGGAGGCGGCATTCTCATGGGCATCCTGCTGCCGGTGGCGCTGATCCTGGGCATGTTCATCGCGTTCATGGCCATCGGGCTCATCGCCGGTGGCCCGCTGATGTTCCCGACAATCGCGGTGGAAGGCTCGGACAGCTTCGACGCGATCTCGCGGAGCTTCTCGTACGTGTTCGCCAAGCCCTGGCGGTCGGCGTTGTACGGGCTGGCTGCACTGGTTTACGGCGTGGTGACGTACCTGTTCGTCCGCGTGTTCGTGTACATCACGCTGTGCGGAACGCAGTGGTTCGCCCGCGGTGGCGTGGGCTGGGGGGGCGACGCTCTCAGCCCCGATGCCGACAAGATCGACGTAATCTGGGCGGCCCCGCAGTTCGACGCTCTCTGGGGCCGGTTCAACTGGCACGCCATGGGACCGCTGGAAACCGTCGGCGCGGTGCTGATCGGCTTCTGGACGTTCCTGCTGGCGGCGATGGTGGCAGCCTACCTGCTCAGCTACGTCGCCTCGTCGACCACGGCGATCTACTACCTGCTGCGGCGTGAGGTGGACTCGACCGACCTCGACGACGTCTACGTCGAGGAGGCCGACGAGCAGGAATTCCCTGCCCCCCAGGCGGTTCCCGCCGAGGCACCCGAGTCGGCCGAGACGCCCGCCGAGGATGAAGGCGCCAGCGAGGACGCTTCCGAACAGACCGAAGAGACCTCCGAACAGAGCGACGACGAGGAAGGCTCCGACGAGAAGAAGGACGAGGGCGACGAAGGCTGACGACCGCCTCCGGCCGCTCCGCTTCCAAGCAGGTTCACCCGCCCCCGGCCGACGTGGCTGGGGGCGATTTATAAGCACGTTCCCGATTTGTATCGAGGGGCAATTCGCCTCGGCAAGGACCGGACTCATGCAGACCGATGCACTGCCCATCGTCGAACACGAAGTAGACTTTTGCGTGGTCGGAGGCGGGATGGCCGGCCTGTGCGCCGCTGTCTCCGCCGCCCGACACGGCGCGACCGTCGCGCTCATGCAGGACCGCCCCGTGCTGGGGGGCAACGCCTCCGGCGAGTGTCGCGTCCACATCTGCGGCGCCGACCGCCACAACGCCCTGCCCAACCGCCGCGAGACCGGCATCCTCGAGGAGCTTCGCCTCAAGAACCTCCACGTCAATCCGCAGCGGTCGTTCTCTGTCTGGGACACGCTCACCTACGAGTTGGCCCGCTACCAGGACGGAATCACGCTCCTGCTGAACTGCTCCGCCGTCGACGCGACGCTGCGCGATGGCTGCCTCGAGACCGTCACGGGTCTCTCGCTCACCGAGCAGCGAACCCACCGCGTGCGGGCGCGTCTCTTCGCCGATTGCAGCGGCGACGGCATCCTCGCGCCGCTTACCGGCCATCCGTTCCGCATGGGCACCGAAGCCCGCGACGAATACAACGAACCCTCCGCACCCGAGCAGGCCAACCACCTGACGATGGGCATGAGCCTGCTGTTCCAGACCCGGCCGTACGCTTCGCCCCAGCCGTTCACCCCGCCCGAGTGGGCCTATACGTTCAACGACTGCAGCGAGCTGCCCTACGGCGCCGGCGCCCACGGCTTCTGGAACATGGGGTACTGGTGGGTCGAGCTGGGCGGCGAGCAGCACTCCATCCATGACACCGAAGCCATCCGCGACGAGCTGCTGAAGATCGCCTACGGCGTGTGGGACCACATCAAGAACCACTGCCCCCAGCACCACCAGAACGCCGCCAACTGGGCCCTGGAGTGGATGCAGTTTCTGCCCGGCAAGCGCGAGTCCCGCCGATACATCGGGGCCCACGTGCTCACGCAGAACGATGTCCTCGCCGAGGGGCGGTTCGACGATCTCGTCGCCTACGGCGGCTGGACCATGGACGACCACCCTCCGCAGGGCTTCTGGGGCGCCAAACGCGGCAGCGACCTGCCCTCGGCGGTCCACCACAAAACGCCGAGCCCCTACGGGATCCCGTACCGGTCGCTCTACTCCGAGACGATTCCCAACCTCATGTTCGCCGGGCGCTGCCACTCAGCCACCCACATGGCCATGAGTTCCACGCGGGTGATGGGCACCGGCTGCAGCATGGGCCAGGCCATCGGAACCGCCGCGGCGATGGCCGTCGACCGGGATGTCCTTCCTGCCGAGATCGGCGAGCACATCGACGAGCTCCAGCAGCGGCTGCTGAGGGACGATTGCTACCTGCCGTGGACCCCGCAGCAGTTCGGGTCGATGACGATGGGCGCCACCATCGAGACCTCCAACGGCCGATGCGGCGAGGCGGTGCGGGACGGCGTGAACCGTCCGGTCGGGGACGACGCCCACCGCTGGCAGTGTGCCCCGGGCGAGTGGATCTCGCTGACCCTCGCCGAGCCGGCGAAAATCGATGATGTCACGCTCGTGCTGGACAGCGCCCTGCACAAGGACCCGCAGATGAGCTATCACCACCCCGCGGAGGCGCACCTGACGACTCTGCCGGCCGAGCTGCCCAAGGCCTTCCAGGTGCATGTCCGCGAGAACGGCCGATGGGGCCTGCAATGGGAGACGCGAGAGAACCACTCCCGGCAGATCCGTTTCCGTGTCGGGCGGGCCGTCGAGGCGGTGCGGTTCACCCTCGATAGCACCTGGGGCGCGGAGGTCACCGGCGTGCACGCCTTCTACGTGGACTGACCGTTCAGCCCCGCCGGCCGAACTCACGGCAGGCGTCCACGAAGGCTTCGATGTTCTCGATGGGCACCTCGGGTTCGAGGATGTGCGTGGGCGAGAGGATCAATCCGCCGTCCTGGCCGAAACACTCGATACACTCGCGAACGCGATTGCGCACGTCCGCCGGCGAGCCGAAGGGCATGGTGCTCTGGGTGCCGATGCATCCGTCGAAGCTCAGCCGATCGCCGAACCGCTCGTGGATGGCGACGGCATCGAGGCATTCCGGCTGCACGGGGTTCAGCACGGTCAGGCCGGCCTCGACGAGGTCGGGGACGATGTCGATGATGTTCCCGTCGCTGTGGTAGTGAATCACGATATCGGGGTTGATCTCCCGGGCGGCGTCCCACACCTTGCGCCAGCGCGAGAGCATGAACCGCCGCCAGAGATCCGGTGAGAACATCATCGCGTTCTGGTTGGCGACGTCGTCGCCGCAGTAGATGGCGTCCACGCCGGCCCTGGCAGCCGACACCGCAAGGAAGCGATTGTTCTCGAACAGACGATCCAGCAGGCTTTCAGCCCAGGCGGGTCGGTCGATCAGGTCCATCAGGAACTGTTCGTACCCGCGAATCTGCCAGGCCGTCTCGTACATGTGCCCCGCCCAGGCGGCAGCCACCCGACCCTCGCGATGGGCCTGGGCGATGCTCTCGCCGTAGTGCGAAACGTCCCACGTGGAAACGTCCTCGATGGGGAACCGTTCGATCTCGTCGAGACTCTCGGCGTTCCGCAGGGGCGAGACATAGCCGGTGAAGTGGTAGAACCCGCTGGGCACGACGGCAACGCCGAGGCCGTTGATCTCCGTGCCCTCCGGGAGGTCCTCGCCCTGCCACCATGGCGAGAAGTCCAGCGGCGGGGCGTTTTCAGGGCGTTTTGGCCCGACCTGCCAGGCATTGGACAGCCCGTAATGACCGCAAATGTCCTCGCTGCCGATGTGCTCCTGGAGGCGACGCTTCAGGTCCGGCGTGCAGCCGAAGTGATAGAGCACCCGCTCGGGCGAACGGTGGTGAACGGTGTCCAGAAACACGCTGCGATCGTCGGCCATCAGGCTCTCCATGGTGTGGTCCGCATTCTGCAGAGGCACATTACCGGATTGCCCGATCGTCTGGCAAGCGCGTACGTCAGCCGCCGACCGAGTCGACGCGATGTTCGCGCCAGGTGGCGGGGTTGCGGAACGCCAGGGACTCCGCCTGGCCGGCCTTGGGCAGCGTGAGGGTCAGGCTGAAGGTGCTGCCGGCGCCCTCCTGGGAGGTCACGTCGAGCTTCCCGCCCATCATGCGGGCGAGTTCCTGGGAGATGCTCAGCCCCAACCCCGTACCGCCATGGTTTCGCGTGTACGACCCGTCGGCCTGTTGGAAAGGCTCGAAGACGCCCGCGATTTTTTCCGGGGCGATGCCCACGCCCGAGTCGGTCACGGCAAAGCGGATGGTCGTGTCGTTTCCGTTCGCGCCGATCGGTTCGACCTGGGTGAACACCGACCCGCTCTCGGTGAACTTCACGGCGTTGCTGACGATGTTGTTGAGGATCTGCCGCAGCCGGGACGGATCGCCTACCAGGGCGTCGGGGATTTCCGGCGAGATGTGGCAGTGGAACTCCAGTCCTTTGCGCCGTGCGGCCCGCTGGTGGGGTGTTACCGCGCCGGCCACCGTCTCGGACAGGCTGAAGGGGCGGTGGTCCAGCACGATCTTCCCGCTGTCCAGCTGCGAGAAGTCCAGGATGTTCTCGACCACGGACATCAGCGAATTGGCCGACTCGCGGATCATGCCCAGCATATCGCGCTGTTCGCCGGTCATCTCGGTATTCATCGCCAGCTCGGTCACGCCGAGGATGCCGTTCATCGGCGTTCGCAGCTCGTGACTGACGTTGCTGAGCAGTTGCTGCTTGGCTTCGCGGGCGATTTTCGCCTCTTTCGACGCCTTGGCAAGACGCGAGGTCACCTCGTAGAGCTGGCAGGCCATCACGTCGCGCGAGGAGATCATCCCCACCACCACGCCCTCGGCGAGCACGGGCAGGTGGCGAATCCCGTGAACCGTCATGATGCGATGCACTTCCTCGATTTCGGTGGACATGGTGACGGTCACCACGTCGGCGGTCATGAAGTCGGCCACCGTCAGCTGCGTGGGGTCCAGCTGCCGCGAGACCACGCGCGAGACGATGTCCCGCTCGGAGACGATGCCCACCAGGCGATGCCCCTCCTGGACCACCAGGCAGCCCACTTCCTGCTCGGCCATCCGGTGGGCGGCATCGGCGGCGGTATCCGTGGGCTTGACGTCAATGACGGTGCCCACCCGGCGGAAAATTCGTTCTGCGTGACCTACGGTGCTGACCTGTGACATACGACCCTCGCTTCCGGCGACTTTGGCGCAGGGGAACCCGTCCTGCCTGCAGCATTGTCGACCGATTCCGACCCGACCTTTAGACCCGCCCGGCCAAGCGCGAGTCGGAGACGATACACCCGGGGCCCGGAGGGTTCTCAATGCGCCCTCCGGGCCCCGGATGAAGCTTTTCCCGCCGATCATCGCGGTGACGACGATGCTTGGCGGGGCGATGTCGCCGGCCCGTCTACGACGTCCACAGGCCATGCTTGTTGCAGTACTCCCGGGCCGTGGGGTTTTCGCCCTCGACCTTGAACGTCGCCTCGGGCGCGCCGCCGGGATGGAGGAACTCGTAGTAGACCTTGTCGCCGAGGGTCAGCTCGACGAACTGGATCCAGTGATCGTCCTCCATCGGGTGGGGCACGTCGCCGACCTTGACCTTGTATCCGCCGTCGATTTTCTCGATGACGGGGACATGCTTCTCCGAGCCTTTGTCCTCGGTTTTGGCCGAGAGCGCCTCGACGGGGTTTCCGTTGCAGGTGACGTCGCAGGATGCGCCGCACTTCAGCAGGCCGGTCATGATACCGCCGCAGTCCGAGCACTTGAACATCGTGATGTCTTGACTCATGTGTGTCTCCTCTTGGATGGAAAATCGTTCGTTGCTCCCGCCCGGCCCGACGCGGGCCTCTCAGCGGGACTGCATCGACTCGCGCGAGCGAGCAGACCATTATAGACACCCCGATGGCGGATCCACCATTGCCCGCCGGGCTTGGCGATTCGCCTCCGGGGGTGGCGATATGGCCGGCGGACGTTATAATTGCCGCTTTCGCCCCCGGTCTGTCGGCTGGGGCGGCCTTCGCGAACCGCATTTGGAAAGGCACAACCGGCGATGAGTTCCACCGAAGCCCTTCAGGATAAATTCCAGCGCAACGTTGCATTCCGCATCCGCACCTGTCTCGATGACGCCGCCGACCCCCTTGCAGCGGTCCTGCAGGCCGTCCGGGACGGTGGGGCACGCACCGGCGAGGTGGTGCTTTCCGAGCACACCGCCGGGGAGGCGACCTACGAAATCGACCTGTTCGCCTCCAGCGACAAGCAGGTGGTGGACATCGTCGCCGCCATTGACACGATGAACGGCGTGAAGGTGCTGGCCTCGTTGGATCTGGCGATGGAATCGCACCGGGGCGGCTCGTGCGAGATGCGTTCGCGCTCGCCCATCCGCTCCAACACCGACCTGCGGGTGGTGTACACGCCCGGGGTGGCGCGGGTGTGCAAAGCCATCGAAGCCGACCTCTCCAAGGCACGCGAGTTTACCGGCATCGCCAACAAGGTCGCCATCTGCACCAACGGAACCGCCATCCTCGGGCTGGGCGATATCGGAACGATTCCCGGGCTGCCGGTGATGGAAGGAAAGGCCTCGATTTTCTGGGAGTTCGCGGGCATCTCGGCAGAACCCGTCCTGATCAACACCCACGACCCCGACGAGTTCATCCACGTGATGGAGGCCATCGCCGGCGGATTCGGCGCGGTCCAGGTCGAAGACGTCAAGGCCCCGGAGTGTTTCAGGATCACCCGCGAGCTGGACCAGCGCCTCTGCATCCCCGTCATGCACGACGACCAGCACGGGACGGCTGCGGTGGTGATGGCTGCGCTGTTCAGCGCCCTGAGGAAGACCGGCAAACGCATTGAAGACCTCGCCGTGTCCATGGTGGGCGCCGGGGCGGCGGGGACGGCGATCGCCGACCTGCTCATGCACGAAGGCGTCGCCGATGTGATTCTCTGCGACTCGCGCGGGGCGCTCTACCGCGGGCGGGAAGAAAACATGAACCCCGAGAAAACCGCCCTGGCCGAGCGGACCAACAAGGACAACCGCCAGGGCAGCCTCGCCGACGTGATGGCCGGGACCGACCTGTTCGTGGGCGTCTCCCAGCCGAACATTGTCACCCCCGAGATGGTGCGATCCATGAACTCCGAGGCGATCGTCTTCGCCCTGGCCAACCCGGTCAGCGAGATCTCGCGGGACGACGCCCTCCAGGCCGGGGCAGCCGTCTACGCCGACGGACGGATGATCAACAACGCCGTGTGCTATCCGGGCATTTTCCGCGGCGCTCTGGACGCAGCCGCCGAGATGATCACCATGGAGATGGTGACAGCCGCCGCCCGGGCAGCAGCGGACCTGGCGGGCGAAAACGAGATCATGCCCGAGATGATGGACCCGGCCACCCACCGCGCCGTCGCCGAGGCCACCCGCAAGGCCGCCGGAAAGGGTGCCCCCCTGCTGGCGTGAGACGCTGCCGTTCGCGTAGCA
>JBKHCL010000173.1:0-4174 GCA_046541875.1 Phycisphaerae bacterium
ATGACTCAATACCCCGCTTTCGCCAGCGCCTCGATGCGTTTGCCTGCCATCTCAGCCGGCGTGCTTTTGGGGAATCTCTTGCGGAGGGCGAGGTACTGCTTCTTGGCCTGGACGAACTGCTTGGCGTTCTCGAAGGCAATCCCCGCCTCGTAAAGTGCCCGGGCCGACCACTTGGGATAGTCGTAGACGATGTCCACTTTCAGCAGTTCCGCGGCGGCGGTCTCGAACTGTTTCTCGGCGAAGTAGCACTCGCCGACCTGGAACTGGGCGCGGGCGGCCGTCGGGCCGTTGTGGTCGTCGATGACGTTCTTGTACCACTTGCGGGCGTCATCGTACTTATCGAGATTCTGTGCCGACCAGCCCGCCCCGAACTGCGCGAAGTACAGCCGATCGTACTTGGGATACTTCTTGATGAACGTGGTGTAGGTCGAGTAGGCCTTGGCGAAGTCGTTGCTCGCGGCCTGGGCGTCGCCGAGCTTCAGCAGCGCGGGGGCAGCGAGGTCGTGCTTGCCATGGCGTTTCAGCAGCGTCGAGAGCAGCTTCTCCGCTTCGTCGGGCTTGTGGATCTCCAGCTTCGCCATCGCGGCGCGATACAACCCCGAGGGGGCGAGTTTATGCTCGGTGAATCGCTTGGCGAACGCTTCGAGGGTTTCGCCGGCCTCCTTGTGTTTGCCGATTTTGGCGTAGCTGCTGCCCAGCCGATAAATCGCCACCGGCAGGATCGCCTCGGGCGTCTTGTCGTCGGCGACGACGGGCTTGAGCAGCTCGGCTGCGTCTTTGTACTTCTTGTCGACATACAGCATGCCCGCCAGCTCCGATCGCGCGTGGACAGCGAGCTTCGCCTCGGGGTAGTCCTTCAGCAGGTTGCGGTACGACGCCTTGGCGGTGTTGGGGTCCTTCCGTTCGCGGGCCGACCACGCCAGCTTGTACAGCACGTTGGGCGAGGCGGTGTTCTTGTCGGCGGCCAGCGACGCGAAAATCTTCATCGCTTCGGCGTGCTTGTCGCGCTCGGCCAGGCAGACGCCCACCAGGTAGCGTGCCCGCGTGGCGTGCTCGCCCTTGGGGTTCTTCTTGAGGTATTCCTCAAGAGCATCCTGGGCGGCGTCCCAGCTCTTGTTGCGGTGGAGGGCTTCGCCCTTCTGGAACCGCGCGTCGGAGGCCTGGGGATGCTCAGGGTACTTCTCGACCAGTTCGCCGAACCGCTTGGCCGCCAGGGCGTGACGCTCCTGCCGCATGTCCACCCAGCCCATCAGGTACAGCGCCGGGGCGCGGAGTTCGCTCTCGGGGTCGGCATCCAGCAGCGTCTGCAGCTGTTTGCCTGCGTCGGAGAGCTTTTCGGCATCGTAGAGCAACTGGGCGTACTGCAGTCGGCCCCGCAGGACCCACGGGCCCTTCGCGTCGTCGTCGGTCAGGCCGTCGAGTGTTTTGCGGGCGTCGTCGGTCTTCTTATCGCCGATCTGGGCCAGGGCGAGCTTGAAGCGGGCCTCGTCCTTCTTGGCCGGGTCGCCGTCCAGGTAGTTCTTGAGGGTCTTGATCGCGTCGTCGTGTTTGTCCGCCTTCAGTTGGGCGTCGCCCAGCAGGAGGAGTCCCTCCTTCAGCTGAGGGGTCTTCCCGTCGTTGTCGAGATCCTTCAGCCAGCCGAGCGATTCGATGGTCGCCTTGTAGTCCTCGTTATAATAGTGACATTGGCCGATGCGGAGCTTGACGAGGTTGCGCCGTTTGTCGGTGGCTGTTACGTCCTTCCGCTGGAGCATCTTGAGAAGCCCGACGAACGTCTCCGCCGCCTGGTTGTACTGCTCCAGGAGGAAGAGGTTCTCACCGGCCAACTCGACGGCGGGAATGGCGACCGGGCCGTCGCCTTTCTTGGCCACCTTCCGGCAGAGCTCGATGCTGTCGGCGTACTGCTTGAGTCGATAGAGGCAATACGCCTGGCGGTACATCGAGTCGGTCGTCTCTTCCGCGTCGGGCCAGCGCTTGCGGAACTCCTCGAACTCATCGGCGGCCGACTTGTATTCGCCCAGCTTCATCGCGCACATCGCGCGGTGATAGGCGATCTCGTCGACGTTGGCGGGCTTGTCCTTCTCCTTGAGAAGCTCCCCCAGCGCCTTGCGGGCCTCGGCGTATTCCTCTTGGGCCATGTCGCAGCGGGCGAGGTAGAACGCGGCGCGGGTGGCGCGGGTCTTGTCGTTCTTGCGGACGTGCTGAAGCGTCCTGCGGGCGTCGTTGACGTTGCCGGCGTCCAGCTGCACGATGCCCAACTGCAGCCGCGCTGCGTCCGCCAACCGGTGCTCGGGATGCTTCTTGAGCAGCGTGGTCAGCTCGCCGGCGGCCTGGTCGTATCGCTCCATCCGATGGAGCACCGATCCCAGTGCGTAGCGTCCCTCGGGGACGCGGGTGTCCGGGGCCGACTTGACGAAGGCGGCGTATTGCTCGGCCGCCTTGTCCAGCTGGGCGGTGGCTTCGAGGCATCGGCCGAGATTGAGTTTCGCATCCAGGGCGTAGGGCGATTTCTCGTGATCTTTCAGGACCGTCCGGAGCGTCTCGATCGCGTCGGGGTACTTTTTCAGGGCCATCCGGGAGATGCCCGCAAAGTACACTGCCGCCGACTTGGAGGGGCTTTTGGGGTGGTGCTTGAGGAAGTCCCGGCAGGCGTCCAGGGCGTCGGCGTATTTCTTTCGCATGTACAGCGCCTGGGCCCGATTGATGCGGGCCCCCGGCGCGTGGGCGCTTTTGGGATATTTCTTGAGCAGGGCGTTGAAGGCATCCAGCGCGTCGTCGTATTCCTGCTGCTGCATGTAGCAATGGCCCATGACGGCCAGGGCGGGCTCGCGGTGCTCGAAGTTCCTGTCTTTGAGCAGGTCGGCCAGCAACTCCGAGCTCTTCTCGAACTCCCCGAGCTGGTAGCGAGACAGCGCCAGACCATACCGGGCCAGTTCGGCATGCTTGTGCTTGCCATGCTCTTTGAGGAAGCCTTCGTACTCGCGTGCAGCGAGCTTGTAGAGCCCGCGTTGATAGAGTCCCTGGGCGGCCATCAGCTTCTTGGTGGCCTTGTCGACCTCGCCGTTCTCCTGGGCGGGTGCCGAGTCGACGATAACCGCCATCAGCAGCACGAACGAACTCAACAGAATACCGATGCGGGACGTGCAAACACCTCTTGCCATGACAGACACCTCTGCTTACTCGATGGGGTTGGTTTCGGATTTGCCTGGGCGGGGCTGACCCAGTGTAGCAACCTCTCCCGATCCTCTGCAACGTGCTGAATCCGTCGGGGTTCCGGTCTGTCTGCAATAAGATGATCGGCCAGGCTTGCTGCCCAAGGATTTCTGACGGCTGTGTGGATCGGGCCGGGCGGGGGGCGCACAAAAACCGCCCGGCGGGAATCATCCGCGCCGGACGGTGCGTGTAGGGTCAGGTCTCCCGCCCCGAGGCGGGTGTGCTGGGCTTACTGCTTTTCGGAGGAGATGTTCATGTTCGCCTCGAACGCCGCTTCGAGCACCGCCTGGGTGATATCCGCGCCCGGGTCGGTCGCCAGCACGCTGCCGGCCTTGGTGAGCACGATGGTAAAGCCCTTGTCCCTGGCGACCTTGAGCGTGAGAGTCTTCATCTGCTCGCGGAAGTTGTTGAGCAGTTCGTTTCGTCGGGCCTGGAGCTTCTGGCCCTGACGGCGGTCGGCCTGGACCATTTCACGGTTGGCGGTCATGAGCATGTCGCGGAGCTGCTTCTTCTGCTCGTCGGTGGGCGTTTCCGGCAGGCTCTTCTCGAACTCGTCGACCTTGTTCTGCAACGTTTCCTTTCGCTGAATCAGCTCGTCTTTGAGCTGCTCCTGGTAGGCGGAGAGTTCTTTCTTCCAGGCGGCGGTCTGCCCGAGTTTGCCGGCGACCTCGTCCAACGATACCACAGCCACCCGACCGACCGGCGCGCCAGCCGAGTTGTCTCCGCCTCCGCCTCCGTCGTCGCCGTTACAGGCGGGCAGCACAGCCAGGGCGATCACGAGACCGAGGGGGAAGAGAATTCGTCGCGTCATGTCAGAAACTCCTCTGCATTGATAGGGGACAACGGCTTGCCTCCTGGTCCGACACGTTGCCGGTATGAAGTGCTCCCACGCATGAACAAGCCTGAATCCCGACTGGATTTGATCTGCCCCCGATTCTACCCGTGTCCCGGCCGGTAGCAA
>JBKHCL010000174.1:0-4128 GCA_046541875.1 Phycisphaerae bacterium
GCAATAGGAACAGAGGTGCTAAGTGACGTCCAAGCATCGAACGGGCAATTTATTATGCAGGCCCATTATCATGATCGGCCCGCATCGCTCGGGGACGACATGGCTTATCAAAGGTATGAGCGAGTCTCAGGATCTGGCGTGCTTTGTGGAGCCCAGGTCCATCTGGACATACGGGAATTGGTTCCTCCCCGACGACTCGTTGGATGCGAAGCACGCGAGGCCCCGCATCGCGAGCCACATCCGTTCACGATTTGAGCGACTGCTGAAGAAGAGAGGCAAGCTTCGGATCTGCGATAAAACGCCAAGCAATGCCCTCCGCATACCATTCATCCGAGAGGTGTTTCCGGATGCACAGTTCCTGTTGATTCTTCGTGATCCGCGAGCCGTGTTTCGCTCGACGGAAGAGATTAAATCCAGAGCATTCGGGAAAGATATTGGTGTCCTTTTCGAGAGGGTCCGCGACTCAAGCGTCAGCGAACTCCCTGCGTTTCTGTCTCGGGTGCCCGGACAACTCAGGAAAATGATTGGAAAGACCCCGCGCATATGGGGAGCCCGCCCACCCGGCTGGAAGGAATGGATTGGCAATGAGTCTCCAAGCAGGATAGTTGCTCGCCAATGGGTTGCCATTGTCGAAAAGGCCCTGAGCGATTTGGAACTGCTGCCTGAGCAGGACAAGGTGATCATCAACTACGAAAACCTGGCGATTCGCCCCGAAGAGACATCGAGAGCGTTCTTAGGCGCATTGAATGTCAGGGATTCTGAAGACGTCGTCGCTTTTTTCAAGAACTCGGCCCATCCTGATCGTATAGCGCAGTGGGAAGAGTCGCTTTCGCCGCAGACGTTGGAGGAAATTCGGCCTGTTCTGGAGCCTATGATGCACCGTTTGGGCTATGAATGGTGAGGGAGTCGCCGTAATCCTGTTCCGGTGGCGATGGTCTTGCAGGCATCTTACCGACCCCTCACTCGCCCTCATATCTTCTCCCTCAGCACTTCGGCGATGCGTTGGGCGGCATGGCCGTCCCAGAGGGGCGGGATCTGGCAGTCGTCGTGTCGGCCGGCGAGGATGGAGCGATAGGCGGCGAGGATCGTCTCCGGATCGGTGCCGACAACCTGGTTGCTGCCGACCTCGGCGGTAATCGGCCGTTCGGTATTCTCCCGCAGCGTCAGGCAGGGCACCTGCAGAATGGTCGTCTCCTCCTGGATGCCGCCTGAGTCGGTCAGCACCAGACGGGCGCTGGCGGTGAGCTTGAGGAAGTCCAGGTAGCCGATCGGGTCCAACAGCCGCAGGTTGCCCATGGCGTCCACGCGGTCCTGAAGGCCGAGCCTGGGCAGGTTCTTCCGCGTCCGCGGATGGATCGGGAAGATGATGGGCATATCCCGCTGGATCGCATCCAGCGCGTCGAGCAGCCGACCGAGGACGTCGGGATCGTCCACGTTGCTGGGGCGGTGCAGCGTGAGGGCGGCGTATTGGCCGGGCGCGAGGCCGAGGTCTTCGAGAATCGTCGATTTGTCCGCTTGGGCGCGGTTCTTCAGGAGCGTGTCGATCATCACGTTGCCCACGAGGAAGACCCGCTCGTCCGGGGTGCCCTCGCGGCGGAGGTTCTCCACGCCGCTGCGTTCGGTGCAGAACAGCAAATCGCTGATGGAATCGGTGAGGATGCGGTTGATTTCTTCGGGCATGGCCCGGTCGCCGCTGCGCAGGCCCGCTTCGACATGCACGAGCTTCACCCCCAGCTTAACGGCCACCATGCCGCAGGCGATCGTGCTGTTGACGTCGCCGACCACCAGCACCACGTCGGGCTTCTCATCGAGGACGACCTGCTCGAAGGCCTTCATCACCTCGGCCGTCTGCACGGCATGGCTGCCGGAGCCCACCCCCAGGTTCACGTCCGGCTCGGGAATGCCCAACTGCCGGAAGAACAGGTCGCTCATCTTCTCGTCGTAGTGTTGACCGGTGTGAACCAGCATCGGCTCGAAGCCGTCGGCAGCGTGAAACGCCTCCATCAGCGGGGCGATCTTCATGAAGTTCGGCCGGGCTCCGGCGACGTTGATGATTTTCAGGCTCATGTGGGTTTCCGTATGGGCATCGAGGGGGCGAAATCAGCAATATCGCAGCCAACGCATCATCCTTTGAATCGGTCATTTGGGTCAAGAGCTTCACCGCAACTTCATCCCGCGGCGGGGCCTTCGCCACGCAACGACTCATACACGTCCGCCGGGGTCTCGCCGAGGTGGGGGGCGGTCCAGCGGGCGCCGGCGTTGGTGAGGGTCTCGGCGGGGAAGCTGGTCGTCAGGCCGAGGCACGTCGCGCCGGCGGCGGTGGCGGCCTGGCAGCCGTTGGGGGCGTCTTCCACTACGAGACAGCGGTCGGCCGGCAGGTCCAGCCGTTCGGCGGCCAGCAGGAACGCGTCGGGGTGCGGTTTTTTCCGCTCGACGTCCGAGCCGGTGACGATCGCGTCGAAGGTTTCCTCGGGCACGCCGATCTCCCGCAGATTGCCGGCCATCTTCACGTGGTCGGCGGCCGTCGCGACGGCGCACTTCACCCCGCGCCGGCGACACTCGGCGATGAACTCAAGCACGCCCGGCAGCGGAGGCAGCCGGCCGCGAATGACCTCCAGATACAACTCGTACGTCCGGGCCTTATCTCGCGGCAGGTCCATCGTGAGCCGGTGTTTCTCGCCGGGCCCGCCGACGTAGCGATCCTCGCCGGCACCCACGAACGGCAGGAAATCCTCCTCGGGAACGTCCACGCCGTAGGTCTCGCGGAACATCCGCTGGGCGGCCAGGCAGATGAACTCTTCGCTGTCGCACAGCACGCCGTCCATGTCGAAGATGACACCGAGTATCGGCTGGTTACTCATGAAAACTCCGGGGCAGAGGGTCAGGAAGCGATGGCCTCGATGACGACGATGTCTTCGAGCTTGCCGAGCAGGTCGGGGTCGAACTTGGCGGTGGCTTCGTGGCAGGCGGACGCCGTCGCGGTCGCCACCGCTTTGCCGAGGGACATTCGCAGACCCTCGCCTTTACGACGCTGGGCCACGAAGGCCGCCAGCAGGGCGTCGCCGCACCCGACGGTGTTTCGGAGATCCTCGGAGGGGACGGCTACGTGGGCGTGACACTCCAACTGACGCGTAAACAGGTACGCCCCCTCCCCGCCCCGCGTAAGAATGACGTGCTCGGCGTTCTCGGCCAACTCCCGGGCGGCGTCGAACTGCTCGTCCAAGCCGCTCAGCTCGCGGCCGACGAGGTCCTGCAGTTCCTTGGCGTTGGGTTTGAGCAGCCAAAGGTCTCGGCCTCGCATGGCCCGCAGCGCCTGGCCTGACGTATCGACGGCCACATGGGCGCCTTGCTCGATGCACGCGTCCACCAAGGCCGAAAACTGCTCGGGCGAAACGCCCGGCGGCGTGGACCCGCAGAACAGTACGTGTGTTCCGTCTTCACTCAGCAGCCGAAGCTTGGATGTCAGACGGTCGAGGTCGCGTTGGGACACCTCCAGCCCGACGTCGCGGATGTGGGTTTCGGTGTTGGCCGAGCGGTCCACGAGCGTGATGTTCTCGCGCGTTCGGCCCGCCAGCGGAAAGAACTGATCGCCGATCCGCGGATCGGCGAAACACGCATCGAACTCGCCGCGGTTGTCTTCACCGAGGAAGCCCGTCGCGACGCAGCGCGTGTCCAGGGCGGCCAACACGCGCGCGACATTCACGCCCTTCCCGCCGGCGGTTCGCGTGAGTTCGCGCCCCAGCAGGTGGTCTCCCGGGATGAGCTTCTCGACCTCGATGGCCCGGTCAATGGCGGGATTCAGGCTGACGGTGATGATTCGTGTCTCGGACGTCTCAGTCATGGCCGGCGATTATACAGGCAGCAGGGGCTTCCTGCCCGCAACAAGTTGCGGGGCCTACGGTCTCGGTTGGATTACCGTCCGGACACCGTTGGAGTACGGCCACCTGTTTGCGGAGCTCAGGATGGGGCTCATAGCCCGCGGAGCGTTGCCAGTCACTCTGCCGGGATGGACTCCTGGGCGTCCGTTGGACTGGGAGTATAGGAGGCCGGCGTGCTCTCGTCGGCGATGAACTCTTCGAGCATCTGGTGGGCCTTGTCGTCGGTGAACTGGCGTGGGGGGTGTTTCAT
>JBKHCL010000175.1:0-4119 GCA_046541875.1 Phycisphaerae bacterium
TCGGTGGTTTCCACGACGCGGACATCGTCGCCGAAGGTCTGCAGGAAGTCCAGGCGGTTGGCGGGCATCGTGCCTTCGATGCAGGCGGTCGCCTGTTCATAGGTCTGCTCGTCGACGTTGGCATGCCGGGCGATGTACTGCATGAGTTTGCCGTTGCCGCAGTTGGCCCGCAGCCGCACGCGCACCTGCGTGCCTTCGCAGCGACGGGTGACCTCCTCGATCAGTTCGTCGGCCCCGGTGCCGGTGGCGGCAGAGACGAACATTGCGTCGGGATACTTGCTCACCAGCACGGTCCGAACAGCCGGGTCCACGATGCGGTCGGTCTTGTTGAGCACCAGGAGCTTCTGGGCGTGGTCCACTTCCAGTTCGTCCAGCACGCCGTTGACCGCGGTGATCTCCTCGTCCACCCGTTCATGCGATGCGTCGGCTACGTGGATCAGCAGGTCGGCGTAAATCGCCTCTTCCAGCGTCGCCCGGAAGCTGGCGACCAGGTGGTGGGGCAGGTCGCGCACGAAGCCCACCGTGTCGCTGAGCAGTACGTCCCGCCCGACCGGAATGTTCCACCGTCGCGTGCGCGTCTCGAGCGTGGCGAAGAGCTTGTCGGCCACGTACGTCTCCGCCCCGGTCAGCAGGTTCATCAGCGTGCTCTTGCCCGCGTTGGTATAGCCCACCAGGCAGACGCCGAAGACGTCCTGTCGGCTGTTCACTTCGCGGAGCTTGCGCCGGTCGATCGCGTCGATCTGGTTTTTCAGATGCGTCACGCGTTTCTGCACCAGTCGCCGGTCGGTCTCGATCTGCGTCTCGCCGGGGCCGCGCGTGCCCATCCCACCGGCGGCAGCGCCGGCCGCCCCGCCGGCAATGCGGTCCAGGTGCGACCACATGTGACGCAGGCGCGGGTAGGTGTATTCCAACTGCGCCAGCTCCACCTGAAGGCGCGAGGCGTGAGTCCGCGCGTGGGCCGCGAAAATATCCAGAATCAACTCGCTGCGATCGAGGATCTTGCGGCGGGTGATCACTTCCAGGTCGCGGATCTGCCCGGGCGAGAGATCGTTGTCGAAAATGACGGTGTCCACGTCGTTCATCTCGCAGCGCTGGGCGATTTCCTCGGCCTTTCCGCTTCCGACGTAGAGCCCCGGGTGGGGCTTGTTGCGTTTGGCGACCATCTCGTCGACCACGTCCCCCCCGGCCGTCCGCACCAGCGCGCGGAGCTCTCCGAGCGGATCGTTCGGGTCGGCGTTCGAGTTGGGCAGCAGTACGCTTACCAGCAGCGCTCGCTCGCGCTGCACCTCCAGTGACGTTCGAATCGGTTCTGCCATATTGGTGTTGGTCAATCTCCTTGATGGGGTTCAGTCCTGCATTATACCGCGCGTTTGTGAAACCCGCAGCAAAAGCCTGGGTTTTGTTCCCGACCGGTGCAAAGGGGGCCCGCCCGGGCCGCTGAGCTTGCGGGCGGGGCGCGGGTGTTCTATGATTCTCCCACCGTGAGCACCAGCGACAAACCCCAATCCGAAACGCCGGCGATGCGCCAGTACCGGCAGTTCAAGGAGCAGTACCCCGAGTACATCCTGCTGTTCCGCATGGGCGATTTCTACGAGATGTTTCACGAGGACGCCAAGATCGCCGCCCGCGAGCTCGGGCTCGCCCTGACCTCCCGCTCCAAGGGTCCTGCCGCGATCCCGCTGGCGGGCATCCCGTACCATGCCCTGGATGGTTACATGCGTCGGCTGATCCGCGCGGGCCATCGGGTGGCGGTCTGCGAGCAGATCCAGGATCCCGCCGAGGCGAAAGGCGTCGTCGAGCGCGACGTGGTTCGCCTGGTGACGCCCGGGACGCTCACCGAGGAAGAACTCCTCGAACAGCGAGAGGGCAATTACCTCGCCGCCGTCTTTTCGCCCTCGCCCCGAGGCCGGGGGAAGTCCGACGATCAACCGCCGGCGGGAATCGCCTGGGTGGAGCTTTCCAGCGGATCATTCTGGACGATGGTGGTTCCGTCGTCTCACGCCCTGGACGAGCTGGTGCGGATCGCCCCGGCGGAGGTGCTGCTGGCGGAAGGCTCGGAGCAGGACAATCCCGAGTGGCGTTCGGCTCTGAAGCAATGCACCTCAGCCGTCGCCACAGGCCGCCCGCCGTGGGTGTTCGACGCCGACGCCGCCACCGAAACGCTCAAGGAGCACTTCCAGGCCGCCACGCTGGAAGGGTTCGGAATCAGCGACTGGGATCCGTCCGTCTCGGCGGCAGGGGCGCTGGTGGAGTATCTCCGCGAGACGCAGAAAACCGCATTGGCCCACATCCACACGATGCGCCGTTTCGACCGCTCCGACCACATGGTGATCGACGGCAACACGCTGCGCTGCCTGGAAGTCCATCGCACCCTGCGGGGCCAGCGCCGAGAGGGTTCGCTGCTGGCGAGCATCGACCGCACGAAGACCGGCATGGGCGCGCGTCTGCTGGAGCGTTGGCTGACGTTTCCGCTGACGGGCTATTCCGCCATCGTCGCCCGCCAGGACGCCCTCGAAGAGCTGCTGGACAGCCGCTCTGCCCTGGAAGCGATCCGCGAGGTGTTGGGCGAGGTCGCCCAGATCGACCGGATCGCCGCGAATATCGCGATGGCCCGCGTTCGACCCAGGGAGTTGGTCGCACTGGGTCAGACTCTCGCGCTGTTGCCGACGTTGATCGATGCGCTGGGGCCGCTGAAATCCGACCTGCTGAGCCACTGGGGCCCGCAGCTGTCGGGGCTGGAGGAGGCAGCCGACCTGATCGCCCGTGCGATTGATCCGGACTGCCCCAACGTACTGCGCGACGGCGGGGTGATCGCCGGGGGGTTCTCCGAGGCGCTGGATCGCCTCCGGGCGGTGGGTTCGGACGGGCAGAGCTGGCTGGCCGAGTACCAGGCCGCCCAGGCCGAGCGCATCGGCGTGCCGAACCTCAAGGTGGGCTTCAATAAGGTGTTCGGTTACTACATCGAGGTCACGCACGCCCACAGCGACAAGGTCCCCGGCGAGTACGTCCGCAAGCAGACGCTCAAGAACGCCGAGCGGTACATCACCGACGAGCTCAAGCAGTACGAGACGGAGGTGCTCACAGCCGAGGAGCGATCCCGCACGCTGGAGGCGACGCTGTACGAGGAAGTACGGGTCGCCCTGTGCGAGTACGTTCCCGCCTTGCAGGCAGCGGCGGAGGCGTTGAGCAATCTCGACGTGCTCACCGGACTGGCGCAGCTGGCACTGGAGCGGGGCTACCATCGCCCGACGGTCACGCAGGACAACGTCCTGGAGATCATCGGCGGTAAGCACCCGGTGCTGGCGGAGATGCTCGGAGAGGAGTTCGTCGCCAATGACGTCGAAATGGGAGCGAAAAACAACCGCCTGTTGATGATCACCGGCCCGAACATGTCCGGCAAGAGCACCTACATCCGCCAGACGGCGCTGCTGGTGCTGCTGGCGCAGACGGGCAGTTTTATCCCGGCTGAGTCGGCCACCGTCGGGCTGGCCGATCGGATTTTCACGCGAGTAGGGGCGGCCGACGAACTGGCGCGCGGGCTCTCGACGTTCATGCTCGAGATGGTCGAGACCGCCAACATCCTCAACAACGCCACCTCCCGCAGCCTGGTGATTCTCGACGAAGTCGGCCGGGGGACCAGCACGTCCGACGGACTGTCGCTGGCGTGGGCCATCTGCGAGCACTTGGCGCTTCGCCTGCGGTGCCGGGCCCTGTTCGCCACCCACTACCACGAGCTGACCGAGCTGGAAACACTGCTGGACGGGACGACGAACCTGAACGTCGCGGTTCGCGAGTGGGCCGACGAGGTGGTCTTTCTGCACAAGATCGTCCGCGGCGGGACCGACCGCAGCTACGGCGTGCACGTGGCCCGCCTGGCCGGCGTACCGAAGGAAGTCATCGAGCGGGCAAGGGCGATTCTTCCGCAGATCCAGGCCCACCTCGCCGAAAACCTGGACATGCCCGAACTGGCTGAGCGCGCCCGCAAAGCCGCCGAGCAGATGCAACTCTTCGCCGACCCCGCCGCACGGGCTGCGCGGGAGATCAAGGACGCCGACCTCGACTCGATGACGCCCCTGCAGGCGCTGGACCTGCTGCGCAGGATCAAGTCCGAGCTGTAAC
>JBKHCL010000176.1:0-4105 GCA_046541875.1 Phycisphaerae bacterium
GAAGGCCGTGCTACGGGATGCGTTCCATCCCCCACCTGACGGTGGGGGCTCCCTCTCAGAGCACTTTTCGTGGCATGGGCCGTAGGGCCCGCAACCTGTTGCGGGCGGAATGTTGACGATCGGGCGATTGATTGTGCGCCGGGCCGCGCCCGGAAAAGGTCGCGCACACAGAGGCCTGTAGATCAAGAAACCCCAACGGGGCGGCACTGCTTCAGCCGAAACGCCCTATCGCGTTGGGGCGGAGGCGGGATGTGTCGCCCCCCCTCAAAGACACCGGCTGCGATGGTTCTTGGCGCTGGGCGGTCCGGTCGGCATAATCACCGGCCATGACTCTTGTGGCGAATATGATACCGGCGTCCTTCTTCGGCGACCTGGGTCCGACCGAGTGGGTGCTCTGGCTGATGGCCGGGGGGGCAGTGGTCCTGCTGGTGATCGGGGCCGACAAGGTCGTCTCGTCGGCCGCCAAGGTCGCCTCGGCGCTGGGCATGAGCAAGGTCCTCATCGGGGCGACGATCGTCTCGCTGGGAACGACCAGTCCCGAGGCCGCCGTCAGCGTCAATGCCGCCATCAGGGGCGACGGTGGAATGAGTCTCGGCAACGGTGTGGGTTCGATCATCTGCGATACCGCCCTGGTGTTCGGTCTGTGCTGCTGCATGAAGGAGCTGCCCAAGGACCGTTTCATTCTGCGGCGTCACGGCTGGCTGCAGTTGGGCTCGGGCGTGCTTCTGACCGTCATCGCACTGATCGCCTGGGCGATTGCCGGGGACATAACCAACGCATGGATCGGTCGACCGGCCGGCGTGCTGCTTCTGGTGCTGCTGGCGGGGTATCTGGCGTTGTCGGTGCGATGGGCCCGCCAGCGTCCCGAGCTGATCCCCGAGAAGGTCAGGGAAGCCGAACTCCCCGCCAAGGTGACCGCTGTCGTCAAGGCCGGCGCGACCACGCTGAAGCTGCTGGTCCTCCTGCTGGTCGGGCTGGCGATGATCATCATGGGCTCGGAGTTCCTCATCGGTTCAATGAAGGTCATCGCCGCCAACCACGGCGTCCCGTCGGCGGTCATCGCCGTGACCCTGGTGGCGCTGGGTACGTCGCTTCCGGAGTTGGTCACCGCGCTGGCCTCGCTGATCAAGGGTCATTCGGAGCTGCTGGTGGGCAACGTCATCGGGGCTGACATCCTGAACGTCCTGTTCGTGATCGGCGCCTCAGCCACGGCCGTCCCGCTGCGGGTGGATCCGGTGTTCTACACGTTCCTCCTGCCGTCGATGCTCGTGGTGCTGGTTCTGCTTCGGGTGTTCATTTTCCTGCCCGGCGACCGGTTCCGTCGCTGGCAGGGCATCCCGCTGCTGGGGGCGTACATCGTGTTCGTGGTGATCACCATCTGGCGACAGGGCGCCTGAGCGGGCGGCCGGACTTGGTGGCGACAGGGACGGGCGGCTGTGGTACAATTCACGCCAACCTCCCCCCGGGCGAGGTGTCCATGGAAGCAGAACAGGAGAACGCCCCCATGCGAAGAATCATTGTGTTTATCGCCATCCTGGCTGCGATCGGTCCCTGCGTCACATTGTTCGCCCAAGCCCCATCCGAGGGTATGCAGAAGGCGAAGACCTTCCCCCACGCCGGGGTGAAAATCGCCGTCCCCAAGACGTTCGAATACCGTGTTCCCACCGGCCGATTCTCCGTGATCCGGGCGGTCAAGAGCTCGGGGAACAAAGTGGTTCTCGGTGTGACGCTCTCGGCCTTCCCGCAGGGCGAGAAGAAGGTGACCGCCGACGAAATCGCCGACGCAATGACCGCGGAGATGGGTAAATCGCTGGCGATCCGGAACCTCAAGCTGGTCCGCAAGCTGCCGATGACGGTGTGCGACATCAAGGGGACGGCCAGGCTGCTGTCGTATACGTTCCGCGGCAAGAAGACCACCGCCGCCCGGGTGTTCTTCATCCGCGAGCTCAAGAACGAGTCCGAGCGGATCTGCTACGTGCTGACCGTCGAAGCCGCCGAAGGCCGAAAGACCGACCAGGTCCGCACGCTGGGCAACGTCATCAAGAGCATGAAGCTGGTGCCGGTTCAGCATCCGCGGGAGCTGAAGATCGAGTCGTATCAGCCTGTCTGGACGCACTACAAGCTGGACTTCTCGGTGCAGCCTCCCAAGGGGTGGTTCGCCGTCGAGACGCCCACCGGCGTGGCGCTGGGGCAGGTGGATTACCTCGCCAAGCCGGTCCCGTCCCCCTCACCGGCGGTGGCAGTGGTGGCCGTGGAGATGGAGAAGGGCACCACGTGCGCCGATCTGGCCCGCAAGACCCGCCTGCACTACCAGGCCGAGGCCGCCTCCGCCGACCGCAAGTGTACACCGGTCGCCTCGGGCAAGGCGAAACTCTCGGGCGTGGAGGGCACGCAACTGGCGATGTGGATCGGCCCGAAGGACGAGAAGACCCCCACGACCCAGCCGGCCGATGGGGCCTCGTACGAGGTGGTGATCCTGCGGGTCATCTGCGTTCCGCATCCGACCAAGGACGACGCCGTCCGGGCGTATTCGCTGGTATACAACGCCACGAATCAGCCGCCCGACGACGCGGCGGCCACGCTGCAGCACGTGGCAGAGAAGTTCAGGCTTACCGGCAAATCCGCCCCCGCCGAGCCATCCGAGGACAGCGAGAACAAGACAGGCAGCGAGAGCGCGGAGCCCGAAAAGACCGACGCATCGACCGGTGAATAACCCTTGCGCCGCCCGCAGGGTCGGTGTACATTCTTCTTCGATTCATCCCGTTTCCCGAACCCCAAGGAAGGACCATTCGCGATATGTCGGCAGAGAACACCGTCGTACAGGGCGATTGCATCGAGTGGCTCAATGCCCAGGAGGAAGGCTTCGCCGATCTGGTCTTCGCCGATCCGCCGTTCAACATCGGCTATCAGTATGACGTCTACGAAGACCGCAAAGGCTACGACGAATACTACCAGTGGACGCATGACTGGATGGCCGGTTGCGAGCGGATTCTCGCCCCGGCCGGCGCCTTCTGGGTGGCGATCGGGGCCGAGTACGCCGCCGAGGTCCGCATGATCGGCCGACAGCTCGGACTGACGCTGCGGAACTGGGTGATCTGGCATTACACGTTCGGACAGAACACCAAGGCCAAGTTCGCCCGGGCCCACACGCACCTGTTCTACTTCACCAAGTCGCCCACCGAGTTCACCTTCAACCGCGAAGCCGTCGCCGTGTTCTCCGACCGCCAGAAGGAATACAACGACAGACGCGCCGCCTCGCTGGGACGCATGCCCTTCGACGTATGGACCGAGTTCCCCCGCGTTTGCGGCACGTTCGGCGAGCGGAAGGGCTGGCATCCCTGCCAGATGCCCGAGGCGCTGCTGGCCCGCATCGTCCGGGCCTGCTCGAACGTGGGCGATCTGGTGTTCGACCCGTTCGCCGGCAGCGGGACCACGCTGGTGGCCGCCAAGAAACTCAACCGACGCTACCTCGGAACCGAACTGTCCGAAGACTACGCCGCCAATGTCCTTGAGCGGTTGAGCGAGACCCATTCGCCGAATCCGGATGAGCGTTGGCCGCAGTGGCATGAGCAGGAGCTTGCGAGTTTGTACGCCGAGAACAGCATCGATTCAGAGCGATACCTCGAGAAACCCTACCTCTGGAGTGTGTTCGTGGAGCAATTCAACCACCGCGTCGCTGCGGGTGGATCCGAGGTGGCATACACGCCCGAGGAACTCTGGGCGAAACTGGAAGAACTGCGGACCGGCAGCAAGCTCGCTCGGGTCCGGATTCATTCGCAGGTGAACACCGCCGGCGAGTATCCCACGCCCGATTCGTCGGCCAAGGGTAAGTGGACCGGGCGGAAGAGGCGCCCCAAGAAGGTCGGCCGCAAGCCTCGTCGCAAACCGTCCCGTGAACCGGACCTGTTCGGCGGAACCGACCGATAGCGCTCATCCGGCAGGAGGGAGTCATGCTGCCCAAAGTGCAACTGGGAAATACCGGCAAGGAACTCAGCCGGTTCGGCCTTGGCGGATTCCATCAACTGGAAATCACCACCGACCAGGTCGCCGAGGTTGTCTCGGCGTTTCTCGCCGCCGGCGGAAATTACATCGAGACGGCCCGGAA
>JBKHCL010000067.1:0-16897 GCA_046541875.1 Phycisphaerae bacterium
GACCACCGGAGCGTTCTTCGGGGTGGGCACCGCCCTGCTGGTGGGTCTGCTGACCGCCGCCCACGCGCTGCTGGCGCGGATGGGGCATTCCGACGCGCCGCTGGGCTCGCTGGGCAAGTTGGCCGTGCGCAACATGGGGCGGCGTCGGGGGCGATCCATCGCCACGATGGCCGTCCTGGCCGCCGGGGCTTTTCTGATGGTCACGGTCGCCGCCAACCGCATGAACCCCATGAAGAACGCCGACCAGCGCGACTCGGGAACCGGCGGATTCGCCCTGTGGGGGCAGACCGCCTTGCCCATCACCCACAATCTCAACACGCCCGAAGGTCGCAAGAACTACAACCTGGACGAGGATATCCTTACCGGCGTGAGCTTCGTGCCCCTTCGCGTTCGCGAGGGAGACGACGCCAGCTGCCTGAATCTCAACCGGGCCCAACAGCCCCGACTGTTCGGGGTGGACCCGCGCCATCTGAGCCGGCGGGAGGCGTTCTCCTTCGCCCAAACCATCAGCGACGACGCCGATAGCCCCTGGACGCTGCTGAGCCGGCAGGAGCCGGACAACGCCATTCCGGGCATCGCCGACAACGAAACGCTCATGTGGGCGATCTACAAATCGCTCGGCGATACGGTGACCTACAAGGACGATTCCGGCCGGCCGTTCCGCGTGCGGTTCGTGGCGGCCACCAGCAGCTCCATCCTCCAGGGGGTGGTGCTGGTCTCGGAAGACAACTTCGTGAGCAAGTATCCCTCCATCGAGGGATACCGCGTGTTCCTGATCGACGCGCCCGACGGCAAAGCCGACGCGGTCGCCGACGAGCTCGAGCGCGGCCTGGCCGACCAGGGCATGCAGGCGATGCCCACCACCGAGCGCCTCGGGGCGTTCCTGAAGGTGGTCAACACCTACCTGGGCATCTTCGGAGCCCTGGGCGGAATCGGCCTGCTGCTGGGCAGCCTCGGGCTGGGCGTGGTCGTGCTGCGAAACGTCCTGGAACGCCGTGGCGAGCTGGCCCTGCTGCGGGCGGTGGGCTTCCGGAAGCGTCAGCTTACGTGGATGATCCTCCAGGAGCATTGGCTGCTGTGCGTCGCCGGCCTGGCGGTGGGGTCGGCCGCAGCGGTCATCGCGGTGGTCCCCGCCATCCAGTCGGCAGGACGGTCCATCCCCCTGTGGGGGCTGAGTTGGACGCTGATCGGCGTGGTCGCCAACGGCTGCCTGTGGGCGCTGGGGGCGTCGGTGTTGGCGCTTCGCGGCGACCTCCTTGGCGGGCTTCGGCACGAGTAAGCCAAACTTGCGACAGGCGCCGTCTTGCGGCGAAACCTTATCCTCAACCCGCTGTTTGTACTGTACGATGACGAGAATCATGAAAAATGCACTCCGATTGATCCCCCTGTTGGTGGCGGTGCTTGCCGTCGCTGCCTTTGCCACGTGGGTGACGGCCCCGCCGCCCGAGGTGGAGGTGCGCCTGCCCCAGCAGGACAAGCCCATCGCCGGACCCAGGCAGGAAGGTCCGCCGCCGAACGTGAGCGGGATTCTCGTGCATGGCGACGCCAAGCCCGCCGACGGATATGACGGTGTGTGGAACCAGTTCCGCGGCGAAAACGCCGACGCGATCTCCACCGACCCCACCGAGCTGATCGACGCCTTCCCCGAGGGCGGACCGAAGAAGCTCTGGAGCATTCCGATGGGCGATGGGTTCGCCGGGGCCGCCATTTACAAAGGCGCCGTCTACGTGCTGGACTACGACGCCCGCGAGGAATCCACGCTGCGCGAGGACGACATCCGCCCGGGCAGGCTCGCCGATCTGTGCCGGATGCTCCACAAAGCCGGCCAACATGACACACCCAGCCCCGCGCGGCGCATCTGGACCTTGCTCGACGAAACCACCCAGACACTGATCGAGACCATCGCCACCACCGAAAAGCCCGAGGAAAGCGCCTCCGCCCGCGAAACGATCCGCAAGGGTCTCGACGGCGTGATCGGGTCCGACAGCTTCTACGACCCGACGGTTCACCGGGAGATCTCGCTGGACCGCGAGGGCAAGCGGCTGGTGACAACCCACGAGGAGCGTGGGCTGGCGAGCTTCAAACTCGCCCGGTTGAACCGGCTGTTGATCGACGCGACGATCCCCAACGAGGTGCTCCTACCCGCCTGGGAAGGCAGCGTCGTCCGCAAGCTCAATCTGGAAACCGGCGAAGAGATCTGGCGGTACGTTTACAGCGCCCCGGTCAAGCAGAACCACGGGATGAGCCGCACCGTTCCCTGGACCGACGGAAAGTACGTGCTGACCATCGACCCCAAGTGTCATGTTACCTGCCTGGACGCCGAAACCGGCGAGCTGAAATGGGGCATCGACATGGTCCGGAAGTACGGCAGTACCATTCCGGACTGGTGGGCCAGCCAGAACCCCGTCGTCCACGACGGCAAGGCGATTATCGCGCCCAGCGGCCCGGAGGTGCTGGCGGCTGCGGTGGACCTGGAAACCGGCAAGGTGGAGTGGGAAGCGCCCAACGTCGACGGCGGGGTGATGAGCCACGCCACGCCGGTCAGGATGGACTACGCCGGTAAGACATTCTACATCATCACCACCGCCCAGAGTTCCGAAGCCGCCGGCGGCCGGGTTCCCGGCGGACTCTACGGGGTTACCCTCGACGGGAAGATCCTCTGGGGCACGACCGCCTGGAACGTACGGACCGCAGCCCCCAGTCCCCTGCCTCTCAACGAGGGCAAGGTTGCCATTTCTGCAGGCTATGGCGAGGGTGGAATGTTGCTGCAGTTGCTCCCGAGCGATACGGGGCAATGGAACACAGATGTGCTCCAGCGGTTCACCCCAGCCGAGTTCGCCTGCGAGCAACAGACCCCCATCTTCCGCGACGGGCACGTGTTCACGATTCTCCCGACGGTCAAGCAGACCGTCTCGGAGCAGTTGATCTGCATGACCCCGGACGGACAGCGGGTGTGGAACAGCGGCCGAGAGCATCGATACGGGATGGGCGCCTTTTTCTTCGCCGACGATCGGCTGTGGATTATGGGCGATCGCGGAACGCTGTCGATGGTGATCGCCACGCCGCAGCGGTTTTCCATGATTGCCGAAGCCCGGGTTCTCGGACGGGCCCACGACTCGTGGGGGCCGATCGCGGTCGCCGACGGACTGATGGTAGTCCGCGACATCGACACGATGACCTGCCTGGACCTCCGCAAGACCGACTGAATACCGCCGATCGCGGATTTTGGTCCGACGGCGGAAATCCGCTACAATCAACGTCCCATGAAAACGCGACCGAACAGGGAGTCTGACGTGACAGCACGAAGCAAGCGAATCCTGACCGGCGGGGCGGTGCTCGTCCTGGTGCTGGTGATGGTACACGTGCTGTCGCAGTACGACCTGCTTGGGCGGGGCGAAACGCAACTGCCCGACACATTCAAATACGACGACGCTGACACGCGCGTGATTCCTCCCGAACTGTTGCTGTACCGCGAAGTGCGGGCCGTGCCGACCGGCATCGAGAAGATGCGCGACTTCGCCGTGGGCCCGAAGGGAAACTGGTACGTCGCCGGCGATGGGGTGGTGCGCGTGCTGGACCCGAATGGGTCTTTGGTCCGGGAGTTCGCCGCCGGTGGGGCCCCGCGCTGCATCGAGATCAGCGACGACGGAGAGACCATCGTCGCCGGTGTGGGAGCGAACGTGGTGCTCTTCAATGCCGACGGGACGGTTCGAGCCCGCTGGCCGGAGATCCGCAAGGGGGGGGTCATCTGCGGGATCGACATCGACAAGGACAGCAACAGTATCTACGTGGCCGAGTACATCGCCCGCCGCGTGTACCGCTACGACCTGGCCGGCAAGCGGATCACGGTTCTGGGCGAGAAGAACCCACCAGACTACCCCAGCGGCCTGAAGGCCCCCAGCGCGACGATCTCGGTGATTGTCGGGCGTGAGCTGGTATGGATCAACAACCCGGGCATGCTGCGCCTGGAGGCCCATTCGCCCCGCGGGGAGTTCCAACACGCCTGGGGCCACGCCCTGGCGAGAGACAAGACGGACATCTCGGCGTTTCCGGGTTGCTGCAACCCGGTGGACTTCGCGCTACTCTCTGGCGGTCGGTTCCTGACCGTGGAGAAAGGAAAGAACTTCGAGACGGTCAAAGTGTTTCAGGAAGGAGGCGTTCTTGAAGCCGTTGTCGCCACGCCGGACGCCTTCCAGCCGGGCACCCGTCCATTGGCTGTCGACGTCGCCGCAAACGGGCAGTTGCTGGTGATGGATCCCGTTCGCAGGACCATCCGCGTTTTCCAGCAGAAAGAATCCCAGGACACCCCATGACCCGCCAAGAGAAACGACACAGTCGCCGCGAGTTCTTCCGTGCCACCGGTCGAGGCCTGGCCGTCGGTGCCCTGGCCGCCGGAGCCATCGTGCTGGGGGTTCGCAACCGCCGGCAGCAGGCCCTGAACCCGGAAGACCACAAGTGCATTAACCAGGGCATCTGCAAAGGATGCTCGAAATTCTCGGGATGCTCCCTGCCGGCTGCCATGTCGGCCAAGCGGGCTGGAGTTCGTGATACATGAGTGAATCCGACAATAACAATGGATCGAAGCCGGTCTCACGGCGCAGCCTGCTTCGCGCGGGTCTGCGGGCGGCCGGCGTTGCCGCGGTGACCGGGTCAGCGGCCGCGCTGATCGCCGCCAACGATGAGGAAGAGCCCACCGTCTGGCAGCTCGACCCGCACAAGTGCATCGGCTGCGGAAATTGCGCCACCTATTGCGTGCTGGAAGAGTCTGCCGTCAAGTGCGTACACCGCTTCGACATCTGCGGCTACTGCAAGCTCTGTTACGGCTACTTCGTTCCGGGCCCCAACGCCCTGAACTCCGCAGCCGAGAACCAACTATGCCCCACCGGGGCGATCTCCCGCAGTTTCGTGGAGGATCCCTACTACGAATACAAGATCGACGAGGACCTCTGCATCGGATGCGGCAAGTGCGTGCTGGGCTGCGAGCACCACGGCAACGGTGCGCTTTACCTGCAGGTCCGCCACGACCGATGCGTGAACTGCAACGAATGCGCCATCGCCCTGGCGTGCCCGACCGAGGCGTTCAAGCGGGTACCCGCCAAGGATCCCTACATCCTGAAGGAATATCGCGGAGGGGATCATTGATGCGAGTTGCGGTTTTCTTGTTGGTCCTGCTGGCGCTGCTGGCGGGCGTGGCGTTTGCGGAAGGTCCGCGTGTCGAGCCGCCTGAGTTCGAAAGCGGCTACACGCTGCCCAACCCCTCGGACCCCGCCGCAAAGGCCGAGTGGTGGCACGCGGTGGACGTGGCGCTGCTGGCCGGCGGTATTCTCCTGGCGACGGTCCTGGTCCTCAAGCGACGATCGCGCCTGGGCGTGCTGCTGCTCACCGTCGGCGCGCTGATCTACTTCGGGTTCATCCGCCAGGGCTGCGTCTGCCCCATCGGGGCGGTGCAGAACGTCGCCCAGAGCGTCTTCCAGAGCGGGGTGGGCATCGCCGCGGTCGTGGCGCTGTTCTTCGCGATTCCGCTGGTCACCACGCTGCTGTTCGGCCGAACGTTCTGCGGAAGCATCTGCCCGCTGGGCGCCATCCAGGACGTCACACTGCTCAAACCGATCCAGGTCCCCCGCTGGCTGGAGCATTCGCTGGGCCTGGTTCCCTGGGTGTACCTCTCGCTGGCGGTGCTGTTTGCGGCCACGGGCAGCCTGTACCTGATCTGCCAGTTCGACCCGTTCGTGGCATTTTTCCGGTTCGCCGGGCCCATGCCCATCATCGTTTTCGGCGTCTGCCTGCTGGCGTTGGGCACGTTCATCGGCCGACCGTACTGCCGCTTCCTGTGCCCCTACGGTGCGATCCTCCGCGTGTGTGGCCGACTGAGCTGGAAACGCGTTACGATCACCCCCGAAGAATGCGTCAACTGCCGCCTCTGCGAGGACGCCTGCCCGTTCGGGGCGATCAATCCGCCCAACGACCAGGTCCGCCGCGACCGCCGAACCGAGGGCAAGGGAGCCCTCATCGGCGCCATCATCGCCGTGCCCGTGCTGGCAGCGGCGCTGGGGTGGGGAGGCAGCATGCTCCGCAAACCGCTCTCGCAATTGCACCCGCGTGTGCGATTGGCCCAGATGATCTACCTGGAAGAGCAAGCCGGCGTGGAAGGCAAAAGCGAAGAGACCCAGTTCTTCCGTGCCGGAAAAACACCCGTGACGGAACTGTACGCCCAAGCCAACGACCTCCGCTCGACATTCTACTGGGGTGGCTGGTTGGCCGGCGGATTCGTCGGGATGGTCATCGGCCTGAAGCTCGTGGAATTGTCCGTCCGCCGGACGCGCACCGAATACGAAGCCGACCGGGGCAAGTGCCTCGCCTGCGCCCGGTGCTACCGATATTGCCCCATCGAACACCGATGGCGAAAACAGAAAAAGACCAAGGAGACCTCCACCCATGATGAGTGAAGCTGACCAGACCGCCGCCGCCCCCACCGGCGAGCCGATTTCCCGCCTGGGGCGCAACGTCGCGTGGAGCGTAGCCCTGATCGCCGCATTGCTCTCCATCGCCGTGGGTGTCGTGCTTGTATTCACCTACGCATCCGGTGAGACGATTACCGAAGAGCAACTCGGCTCGCTGCGTGCGGTACTCGCCGAACAACCCGACAACGAAGCGGTCAAACAGCAATTCCGGGAGCTCGACGCCAAGGTGCGTCAGCAGTACCACGCGCGGATTGATCGCTACGAGACCGGCGCGTTCTGGCTGGTGATCGGGATCGGCGTGATGCTCCTGTCCGGCGCCATCGGAGCCGAGCTGGGTCGCGAGTTGCCCGCTCCCGAGCAGGCGCCCGAACCCGAACCGCTGGTACAGCGCATCTCCCGCGCATCGGTCGCGTTCGGCGTGGGGCTGCTGTGCGTGGTCGGGGTGTATTTGGCCTACCAAGGCCGAACCGCCATCGACGAGGAGCAGTTCGCCTCGGCCATCCACGAGATCGAGCAGAAAGAGCCTGCCGATAAAAGTCAATCCCTCGCCTCCAAGACGGGCAATACCGAGAAGACCCCCGACAACGTCAAGCCGACCCAACCCGACACCGGCGACGACGACACCAGCCAACCCGACGCCAACGAAACGCCCCAGCCGAAGGACCCCGCCGAAGTGAAGTATGCCTCGTACGAGGAGTACGCCAAGCAGTGGGCGACGTTCCGCGGGTTTGAGGGCCGGGCCGTGTGCAACTTCAAGGACATCCCGCAGGAATGGAACGAGGAGACCGGCAAGAATATCGCCTGGAAAAGTCCGATCCCGATGAAGGGGCTCAGCTCGCCGATCGTCTGGGGCGATAAGGTTTTCGTCACCGGGGCCTCCCGCGAGAAACGCGAAGTCTACTGCTTCGACGCCAAGACCGGTCAGAAGCTCTGGACCGGCCAGTACAAATCCAACCCCGACGCCCCGAGCGACTACGACGTGTACGACTCGGTCTCGGAGCTGATGCACGCCGCTCCCACGCCGGTGGCCGACGGCACGCATGTGTACGCGATGTTCGGCAATGGCGAAGTGGTGTGCTTCGACTTCAACGGAAAGCTCGTCTGGTCCAGGTACGTCGCCTCGCCGATGGACAACATGTACGGCAACTCCGGCAGCCTGCTGAAGTACAAGAACACACTGATCGTACTGATCGACGGGGAGGAACTGGGGCTTTACGGGCTCAACGGGCTGACCGGCAAGCAGATATGGAGCGGGGAACGGTACGGCAACACGTGGGCCTCGCCGATCCTCATCAAGACCCCCAAGGGGAAAGTGCAGGTGGTCGTCTCCAGCAACCCCACCGTGGAAGGCTTCGATCCCAACGACGGCAAGAATCTTTGGCGCAGCGAAAACATTCTCGGCGGCGACGTAGCCCCGACACCCACCTTTGATGGGCAAAGAGTGTACGCCGCCATGAATGGCTACTCGCTGGTTGCGCTGGATCCGGACCGGGAAGGCAAGATGCTCTGGGAAGTCTGGGAGTTGGAGTACGCCTCGCTGCCGGATGCCACCAGCCCCGTCAGTGACGGAAAGCACGTGTGGTTCTACCATGCTGCGGACCTGGTATGTATCAACGACAAGGGAGAAACCATTTACGAGCAGGAAATGGATGGCTACACCTCCTACGCCTCCCCGACCATCGTCAACGGAAAGCTCTGGACCTTCTCAGACAACAAAACGATCGTGGGCACCACGGGCGCCGAGTGGAAGCAGACGCGCGTGAACGAACTGGCCAAGAACGCCCGCCTCGACGCGTCCCCCGCCTTCGCCCCGGGCAGAGTATTCCTCCGCGCCGGGGGGCATCTGTACTGCATCGCCAAGACCGAAAAATGACCCAGACCGACGCCATTGACATCACGTTCGTCGACGAACTCGTCCGCGAGACCGGTACCGACGCCAGCCGAACGATCCCGCTGCTGCAGGGCATCCAGGAACATTATGGCTGGTTGCCGCCCGAGGCGCTGGAACGCCTCATCGACCTGACCGAACTCACGCCCGCACAGGTCACCGGCGTCTCGACGTTCTACACGCAGTTCCGCCATCGCCCCGCCGGCCAGCACCGCGTGAAGGTCTGCGTCGGAACCGCCTGCCACGTGAAAGGCGCCGAGGCGCTTTACCAGTCATTCCTGAAATGTCTCGGCATCGAAGGCGACAACGACACCGACGACGAAGGACTCTTCACCGTCGAAAAGGTCGCCTGCCTGGGCTGTTGCATGCTCGCGGTGGCGGTGCAGATCGGCGATACCACCTACGGCCACGTCACCAACGACATGTGTCGCCAGGTGCTGGACGACTACCTCGCCTCTCTCGGGGACGAGGACAACGGCCCCTCGGCCCCCACCGCCGAAGGCGAGGACGTGGGAATCATTCGCATCTCGCTGGACACCTGCTGCGTCGCCAGCGGCGCCGACAAGGTTGCCCGCGCGTTCAACAGGGTCCTGGTGGAGAACAACTCCCGGGCCATGCTCAAGGGCGTGGGCTGCTGGGGCAAGAGCTACCTCGAACCCCTCGTGGAAGTGGACGTCCCCGGGGAGGAACCGGTGCTCTACCAGGGCGTCAGCCCCGACGACGCCGAGGCGATCGTGCTCAAGCACTTCCCGCCCTCCACCGCAGCCAAGCGGGCCAAAGCGATTATCTCCTCCGCCGTCGATAAGCTGCTGACCGACGAGACGTGGGACGCCGTCGAGCGTAGCTGTGTCTGCCATCACCATCCGTCCGTCCAGCAGTTCGACAGCAAGCAGGTGCGCATCGCCACCGAATACTGCGGCCAGACGCGCCCGACCGACCTGGACGAATACCGCCGCCACGATGGTTTTGCCGCGCTGCGCAAGGCGGTGACGGAGATGACCCCCGAGAGCCTCGCCGACGAAATCCACGCCTCACACCTTCGCGGGCGGGGTGGAGCGGGCTACCCGACGGGCCTGAAATGGCGGCAGGTGCGCAGCCACGCCGGCGACGTCAAATACGTCGTGTGCAATGGCGACGAGGGCGACCCCGGCGCGTTCATGGACCGCATGCTGCTGGAATCGCAGCCGTACCGCATCATCGAGGGGATGGCCATCGCCGCCCGGGCGGTCGGCGCCTCGCAGGGCTATTTGTACATCCGGGCCGAGTACCCCCTGGCGGTGGACCGCGTAAACGCCGCCATCGACCGCTGCCGCGAGGAAGGCCTGCTCGGGGAGAACATCCTCGACAGCGGGTTCTCCTTCGATCTGGCGATCATGGAAGGTGCCGGGGCCTTCGTTTGCGGCGAGGAAACCGCCCTGCTGGCGAGCATGGAAGGCCGACGGGGCATGCCCCGCCTGCGCCCGCCCTACCCCGCCGAGAGCGGGCTGTGGGGCAAACCCACGCTCGTGAACAACACCGAGACGCTCTCGATGATTCCGTGGATTGTCCGCAACGGGGCCGAGGCGTTCACCAGGCTGGGTACGGAGACCTCGAAAGGCACGAAGGTGTTCGCCCTGGCCGGCAAGATCCATCGCGGCGGGCTGGTCGAGGTGCCCATGGGCATGACCATCCGCGAGGTGGTCGAGGAGGTCGGCGGGGGCATCCCGGACGGCAAGACACTCAAGGCCGTCCAGATCGGCGGGCCCAGCGGCGGGTGCGTTCCGGCGAGCCTGGCCGATACGCCCATCGACTACGAGGCGCTGCACTCTGCCGGAGCGATCATGGGCTCGGGCGGGCTGGTGGTGCTGGACGAGGACGACTGCATGGTGGACATCGCGCGATACTTCCTGGAGTTCACCCAGGACGAGTCGTGCGGCAAGTGCACCTTCTGCCGCGTGGGCACCCGACACATGCTGAACATCCTCACGCGCCTCTGCGAGGGGCAGGGCACGATGAAAGACATCGAAACGCTCGAACAGCTCTGCCACGACGTACCTGCCGGCAGCCTCTGCGGGCTGGGCAAGACCGCCCCGACCCCGGTGATCTCCACGCTGACGTACTTCCGCGAGGAGTACATCGCCCACGTGGAAGGGCGCTGCCCCGCCGCCAAGTGCAAGGAACTGATTACCTACAGCATCACCGACGATTGCATCGGGTGCACGCGATGCGCCCAGAACTGCCCCGTCGACGCGATCCCCATGAAACCCTACGAGAAACACGAAATCATCCAGGACGAATGCATCCGCTGCGACATGTGCAGGCAGGTCTGCCCGGTCGACGCGGTCCACGTGGAGTAAGCCCCCGCCCAGGCGAAAGACGACCATGCCGATACTGACCATCGACGACCATGAAATCGACGTTCCCACAGGCACGACGCTGCTGGAGGCAGCGAGGCGATTGGGCATCGAGATTCCCACCCTCTGCTACATGCCCGGGCTCCCTGCCGCGACGTCCTGCATGGTCTGCCTGGTGAAAAACGCCCAGACGGGCAAGCTCCTGCCCTCCTGCGCGACCCAAGCCGAGGAAGGAATGGTCATCGAAAGCGACGTCGAGGACGTCCGTGCCGCGCGGCGCAGCGCGCTGGAACTGCTGCTCAGCGACCACCTCGGCGACTGCGAAGCGCCCTGCCACCGGATCTGCCCGGCCCATATGGACATCCCCCGGATGATCCGCGAAATCGCCGCCGGCGACCTCGCCACCGCCATCCGGACCGTGAAGGCCGACATCGCCCTGCCGGCAATGCTGGGGCGCATCTGCCCGGAATTGTGCGAACGGGGCTGCCGTCGCAAGGACCGGGACAACCCCGTGAGCATCTGCCTGCTGAAACGATACGTCGCCGACGTCGACCTCGCCCAGCCGACGCCCTACCTGCCCGCCAAAGCCGACGCTTCGGGCAAGCGCATAGCCATCGTCGGAGCCGGACCGGCGGGCCTTTCGGCTGCGTGGTATCTGCTGCAGGCGGGGCATGACGTGGTGCTGCTGGAGGCGAAGGACGTCGCCGGAGGTGCGGTGCGCGAACATGTGGACCCCCAGCGGATGGAGCCGGCCGTCCTGGACGCCGAAATCGGCCTGATCGAATCGCTCGGCGCCGAGATCCGCACCGGACAGACACTCGGCGGAAATGTCTCGATGGATCAGCTCACCGACGAATACGACGCGGTCCTGCTGGCGATGGGCGAGCTGGACACCGCCGGACTTGAGCAGATCGGTCTGCCCGCCGCCCAGCGAGGCCTGGAGACCGACACCCGCACGCTGGCGACGCCCATCGAGGGCGTGTTCGCCGCCGGGGCTGTGATTCGACCGATCAACAAGCAGGCCGTCCGCGCGGTGGCCGACGGCAAGCACGCCGCCCGCGCGATCAGCGCCTACCTGGCCGGTGAGGCGCTGCCCGTGATCTCCAAGCCGCTGTCCACCAGCGTGGGCAAGTTGCAGGAAGGTGAGATCGACCAGTACATGCAACTGGCGTCCGAAAACCCCCGCCAGGAGCCCGCCGACACCTACGGCCCCCTCAGCGACACCCAGGCCGTCACCGAAGCCACCCGCTGTTTGCACTGCGACTGCCGCAAGCAGGAATCCTGTCGGCTGAGATTGTTCTCCCAGGAATACGACGCATCCACCAATCGCTACCACACCGACCGGCGCGACTTCGCCCAGGACCTCGCTCATCCGGATGTCATCTACGAGCCGGGCAAGTGCATTCTCTGCGGGCTGTGCGTGCGTATCGCCGAGTCGGAGGGCGAGGAGATCGGCCTGACCTTCGTGGGCAGGGGGTTCAGCGCGAGGGTGGACGTGCCGATGGATCGCTCGATGTCCCAAGCCGTCACACGATGCGCGCTTCGCTGCGTGGAGGCCTGCCCGACCGGCGCCCTGGCGCTGCGTCAGGCGTCGCCCGCGCCGGCCGAGCAGGCCGACTGATCCACGCGCCGGCCCGGACAGAACGCCGCCCGAACTTCTCTACTCGTCGCTGCCCCTGCCTCTGCCTTCCTGTCGGCCCCGGCGACGAAGGAGCTTCTGGACGTTCTTCTCGATCTCGTCGTCGCGGTTCTGCCGGAGTTCCTTGAGTTCCTTGCGGAGCTCCTTGATGCGGTCTTCCAGCTCGGCGACCTTGTACTCGCGCATCACCAGGTGGGCGTCGAAAATCTCAGCCGCCAGTGAACGAATCTGCGAGGTGATTTTCTTGCGGGCTTCGTCATCGTCGGCGGAGCGGTACTGCACGATGAGTTTGACCATCGCCCGTCGGCCCTGTTGGATGGCGGTGTAGGCCTTCCGGACCTTCTCGGGCATGCGCTGCAACTGCTGCCAGTCCAGCCAGTGGCGATAGAGCGTCCCACGGTAGCGGTCGAGGTTGTGCTCCTTGAGCCGCTGGAGCATGCGATAGGTGAACGGACGGTTCTTCTTGAGCGCCGCGAGGAACTCCGCCTCCTGCTCATCGGTGAGGTTCTTGTGTCGCCATCGCCGCCGCATCGCTCGCGGGGGCGGCGGCCCGCCGGTTGCCTTGGGCCCGTCCTTTTCGATATCCAGCTTGGGCGCATCGGCCGGTGCGGTATCGTTGGCGTCCCTGCCGCCCGCCCAGACAACCGCTGCCGCCAGGACAATGATCAACAGGATTCCGGTTGCGTTCTTCATCGTCGGTTCGCTTTCCGGGACGGGCTCAACCGCCCAATCCCTCGAACGGGTCGTATGTACTGATTTCGTCTATCTGATCGCCGGTGGCTTCGATGGCGGCGTCGGTGTCCGGGAAGGCGTCGGCCGGCTCATCCATCACCGCGAACAGTTCGCTTTCCAGTTCCGCCACGTCGTCGTCCATCAGCTCGATGTCCACCGACAGGGTATCGGTGGAGGTCGCGGCTACCACGTCCTGATAGACCTCCGCCTCGTCGACGGTCACGATGTCGTCCTTGCCGTTTCCGGTGGGTCGGGCCGTGGGCGTCATCATCCACACGCCGGCGGCAAAGAGCACCGTTGCAGCCGCCGCCGCGACGCCAACCCACCAGCCGCGACGAGTTCGCGCCGGTCGGTCGGCTGCCGGCTCGCTACGCAGGCGCCACCGGGCCGACTCGACGGCCGTGTCGGGCACCGTCACGTCCAGCAACCCGCCGGCGACATTCTCCAGCCGACGCATTTCGTCGACCAGCGCCTGCTCGTCGGTCGTCAGTTCGATGGCCTCCCCGTCGAACCAGCGTGCGACGCGCTCGTATTGTGTCTCGTTGTATTCCATAATCACGCTCGTTTCAGCCCGTCGGCGGGCGTCACTCGGGCGACGCCGTCGCCATCCACCCCCGCAATTGCTTCAGGCCCCGATGCACGCGGGCCAGCGCCGTTCCCAACGGCACCTCGAAATAGCCTGCCAGCTCCTTGAAGCTCATCTCGCCGAAATGTCGCAGCAGGATCATCTCCCGCGTGGTCGCATCGAGGCGATCCAACGCCGCACTGAGCTGCCGACCCGCCTCCGCCTGCAAAAGCGAGGCGTCCACCCGCTGATCGGGCCCGACCAGCCGATCGGCCAGGGAGACGCCCGACTCGTCCTCATCGTGAATCGTCTGCGGGCTCGGACGCGTCTTCGACCGCCGGATGCGGTCCCGCACCAGGTTCGCCGCGATGCGGAACAGCCAATGGTCGAATCGGCCACGGTGATCGTATCGGTTCAGTTGTTGCACCAGCCGAAGCTGCACCTCGCCGAGCAGATCCTCGGCGTCGTGGTGGCGTCGGGTCGCCTGGAAGAAATACCCGTACAGCCGCTGGGCGTAGGCATCCAGCAGCGCCTCGAAGGCGGCTGAGTCCCCGTCCCGGGCCCGGGCGATCGTGTCTTGCAGGCTTTGCTCTTCCATGCCACACACCGAATAACGCCCCGCCGGCGGGGTTATTGCCCTTCCCGCGGAAATCCCGTCGCCTCAGGCCGTCTCGGAATCGGCCCCGATCCGCTCGCGGATCGCCTCGACCAGGCGGGGCTTGACATCGGCGACCTCGATCTCACCGTCGATCTGCTCAGCCATGCTGGTGACGCGTCCGTCGGGCTGGCCGCACGGGACGATCCACGAAAAGCCCTCCAGCGACGGGTTCACGTTCAGCGCCAACCCGTGATAGCTCACCCACCGCTCGACGGCAATGCCGATCGAGGCGATTTTCGCCGGCGGCAGGCCGTTCTCCCCCGGCACCCACAGCCCGGCCGTGCCTTCACGCGACAGGGCGTCGATGCCCCACCGTTCCAGCACATCGGCAGCTGCCGACTCCAGCGCGTCGATCAACCAGCGCAGCGTGCGGGTGTTCTTCCCCAGCCGGGCGATCACGTACGCGGTGAGCTGCCCCGGGCCGTGCCAGGTCGCCTGCCCGCCGCGGGCGATTTCCACCACCTCCACACCCCGCCGCTGAAGTTCGTCGGCAGAGAGCTTCACGTCGGCCGCCCCGCCGCGCCGCCCGAGAGTAATCACCGGCGGGTCGTGCTCGACCAGCAGCAGGTGCGTGCGTTTGTCGTGTCCCTGAGCGGTTCGCTGCACGAGCTCCTTCTGCAACTCCAACGCCGGGGTGTACTCGCAGCGTCCCAGATCGATCACGTTCAGCCAGTCCATGCTCCCAGCCTAGCGGGCCAACCCCCTCAACGCCAGCGCGTCGCCCTTGGCGTTGCCGTCGCGGCGCGGTAGGCTCATCGGGCGGAACCACCCACCCGACGATGGGTTCAAGCACAGGAACGAACAGCCCACCCAACGAGGAGCCGAGCCGATGAAGACGCTTCAAATGAGTACTATCGCCCTGACGCTGTTGGCTGCCACCATCGCCGCCGGCGCCGACGAAGTGCATGAACTGGTCAAGACCACCGGCGCCAAGGCCCGTTTTGCCGACTACGAGCCGAAGTGGTCCGTCGAGAGAACCAGCTATACCTTCGAGCACTTCGGCGACAAGCAGGTCACCTGGCAGTTCTGGGAGATCAAGGACGACGGGAAGTACGTAGCCGTCATTCCGCTTCCCGGGTTCCACACGGGTACGATCTACCTGCTCACCCACGATCCAGCCAAGGCGAGCAGGACCATCGACATGCCCACCGAGCGGTGGCACATCGATACCGCCATCGGGACCGAGCTGCGGACCGACGCTTACATCCCCCAGTCCGTCGGGGCCGACCCGAACACCTACTCGTGGTCCACGGGCAAAGACGGCACGCTGACGCTCACCCGCCAACACGCCGGGACCCACAAATTCAGCAAGTGGGCCCACGCCTCCCGCCACAAGCGCCAGCCCGAGAAATATGACACCACCAACACCTTCGTGTTCAAGGTGGACCCGGTCCACGGATACATGGTCGAGGGCACCTATGACATGAAGGTGGACCGCAACCCCGGGCGCGTGGAGTGCGCGTCGCTCGCCACAGCCGGCCGATACTCGCTCTGGCCCGACGAGGTGAGCTGCTACCGCAGCATGATCGCGCCGGCCGACAAGAAAGGCTACGAGGGGTACTGGCTGAACCTTGCCGCCATCGGGGCAGCCGGGCGGTCGCAGACCTGTCGCGACGGCGGGTTCGGCGCCTTCCTCAACGACAAGAGCGGCTGGAGCAGCGCCATCACGCTGGAAGGGGGCGACGCGAAAATCGTCGTGTGCAACGCCCACGCCGACCTGGATTTCGTCACCGAATGGCCGAAAGACGCATCCGTCAAGGACGGCTACTCCCACCACGTGGTCAAACACCGCCTGTTGTACCTTCCCCCCGAGGTGACCAAACACGTATGGGACAAGATGACCGTCCGCTTCCAGGACCGCAAAAAGGTGCAGATCCGCATCGGTCGGCTGGAAGATTTCGAGGACCAGCCCCTGCCCTACACCACCCGCGTGCGAGGCCTGAGCTTCACCGGGAACGGGCCCGAGATTTCCACCGAGAAGGCCCACTCGGGCAAGCGGTCCATGGTGGTGAAGGGGCGCGTCTGGCCGAACCTGCCGCAACTGAACCTGAAACCCAGCACGAAGTACCACCTCGAAGCGTGGGTCCTGCCGGTGAAGTACTCCGCCCAACAGACCGCCGCCGCCGAAGAACGAGCCCGCCGGCGCATCGAGAAGAAAATCGCCAACGCCAGGAAGGACCTGGCCAAGTGCGAGAAGAAGCTCGCCAAGGCCACCAAGCAGGGCAAGAAGGATCCGAAGCTGGAAAACAGGATCGCCGCGCTGAAGAAGACCCTCGCCGACCCGCCGACGTTCGAAGGCCTCGGCAAGCCGATCGCCTTCATTCAGGGTGACTACTACGAGTGGTCCCCCTACGCCGGTGAGATGGTCGTCAAGCAGGCCACCAACAGCGTCTCGCCCAACGGCAAGTGGCAGAAGGTGGAACTGACCTTCACCTCGCCCAAGTGGGGGCCGTTCATCAACATCAGCTTCGTCGCGGACAACTGCATCGCGTACATGGACGATTTCAAACTGGTGGAGGTCAAAGAGGAGAAGTAACGACCGCCCGATACCCGGCGCGACGGGTTCGCGGTTATTCCCCGGTCTGTCGTCGGGCGTCGAGCAGTTCGTTGAGTCTGTCCTC
>JBKHCL010000177.1:0-4040 GCA_046541875.1 Phycisphaerae bacterium
TAAATCCGCAAAAACTCCTCGACCAGGTCGACCGGGCGCTCGAGGTCGCGCCGAAAGCTCGGGATGGCCACATTCCAGCGCGTCCGCCCCTCGGCATCGCGATCCAGCTCGCGCACCTCCAGTTCGAGGCGCTCCAGAGTCTGGCGCACCACGGCGTCCTCCGGCCCGAAGCCGCAGAGCCGTCGCACCTCGTCGGGGCACAGGACGATCTCGGCTCGAATCTCCGGCGGCTCGCCCACCTGAATCGGCCCGCCGCTGATCTGCCCGCCCGCGACCTCCAGAATCAAATCCATCGCCCGGCAGGCCGCCCACTCGGTGCCCGCCGGGTCGACCCCGCGCTCGAAGCGGTAGGAGCTGTCGGTCGAGAGCGCCAGGCGGCGGCTGGTCTGGCGGATAAAGCGCGAGCGGAAGAAGGCGGCTTCGAGCACAATGTCGGTGGTCGAATTGTCCACTTCGGCGTCGACGCTGCCCATCACGCCGGCGATCACCAGCGGACGCTCGGCATCGGCGATCACGGTCATCTGGGTGCTCAGCTCGCGCGCTTTGTCGTCCAGCGTGATGAGCTTTTCGCCCTTGCGCGCCTGCCGCACCCGCAGTTCGCCACCCTGTATTTTAGCGGCGTCAAAGGCGTGCAGCGGCTGGCCGGTCTCCAGCAAAACAAAGTTGGTCACGTCGACCACGTTATTGATTGGGCGCAGCCCCACGCTCTCCAGCGCCCGCTTCAGCCAGTCGGGACTCGGCCCGATCTTCACCCCGCGCATCGAAAACGCATAATACAGCGGGCACTCCTCCTCCGATTCCACCCGCACGCGCTCGATCAGCGGCTCGCCCACCTCGCGGAAGGGGTCATTCGCCGAAGTCTTGACCTCCGGAAACCGCAGCTCGCGGTCGAAATAAGCCGCCAGCTCGCGCGCCATCCCAAGGTGGCTTAGGCAGTCGGGGCGATTGGGCGTCACCTCGATGTCAAAAATCGTGTCCTGCCCCTCGAACAGCTCACTGAGCGGCGTGCCGGGCGCGGGGTCGCCGCCGAGGATCAGCAGCCCCTCGTGATCCTTGCCCAGCCCCAGCTCGCGCGCCGAGCACATCATGCCCGCCGACTCCACCCCACGCAGCTTCGACTCCTTGATCTTGAAGTCGCCCGGCAGCACCGCCCCCGGCAGCGCCACCGGCACCTTGTCGCCCACCTTGTAATTGCTGGCACCGCAGACGATCTGCCGCGGCTGGCTCTCGCCCGCATCGACCGAGCACACGCCCAGACGGTCGGCATTGGGATGCGGCTCGCGGCTGAGCACCTGCCCCACCACCAGATTCTGAATCGGCGGCAGGCCAAAGTGCTCGATGCCCTCGACCTCGAAGCCGATCAAGGTCAGCGCCTCTTCCAGCTCGGAATCGCTCTTGCCATCCAGCGCCACATAGCGCTCCAGCCACTGTCGGGAAAGTTGCATCACTCTTTCTAGAAAGGGAAAAGTAAAAAGTAAAGTAACTACTCAGGAGGGGTGTTGACAAGATTTACCGGAGCGACAGGGATTTGGCCAAACGGGTTGTGTCCGATGGGATTGGCGGCGGGTCGTGACAACAGAGAACGGCAAGCCCGGATCGGGAGCGGCGGATTCACGAGGAGTTGAAATCGGGAACAAAGGGGTTCCCCCCGAAGAGACGTGTCAGCGCATCCATTGCGCCGACAGCATTCTTTCGGGCCGTTGAAATGTAGCTGCGAATGCAACAAAAGGTCTTGGCTCCCGCTTCGCTTCGGAACGTCCCGGAGATTTTCTGCTGAACTTTCATCATTCGGATATCCCGTTCGGCCAGGTTGTTGTCGAAGGGCACGTTAACGTCGTACAGGAAGGCCAGAACTTCGGAGCGATGTTCGTCAAGCCGTTCGAGCAGGTTGCGAGCCTTGCTCTTTTTTCGCCGCCCGCGTTTTTTCTTCGCGCCCGGCGGGAGGGGCGGAAACGGGTTCCGCGCATAGCCTTCGGCCAGAATCCGCCGATAGCTTCCCTCGAAAGCCTGAATCCGCGTTTCAGGAAGACGCGCCATGGTTGGATCGCTTTGTTCGATGGCCTCTTTCATGTCCAGAAGGCAATCGATCATTTGCTTGGCCCAGTCCTGTTTGAGCTGCTCATGAACGAAGGTGAGTTCGCGCAAGTGATGGGCGTTGCACAGGCCGTGCAGGCACTCGTAGCCGAAATACGGCTTCCAGAAGTCGTGAATGGCGCGTCCGCCGAAGCCCGGCAGGATGCCGATTTCCTCGAGAGCCTCGCCTCCGCGTTTGCGGTGGACGGCGTAGTGGGTCGCCCCGTCGGTGGAAGCCGAATGCATCCACCACCGCTTGCCTTCAACCCGTGAACCGGTTTCGTCGAAGTGAACCACCGGAGCCTGTTCGATGATCTGTTTGATCTGTTCGGCGGGGGCGACGGCGAGTTCATGGGACTGCGCGAGGATGTTGGCCAGGGTGCCTTCGCTCATGGGGCAGCCGAAAAAGTCGGAGAGCAGTTCGCAGGTCCGGTCATAGGGAATGAACTGATAGTGTTTGAGGTAAACCGCCGCCGCCTTCACCGCGGGACCGTACTGCGCGGGACTGTTGACGCCCTCGGGGAAGTCCGCCTTGGCGAGGTGTCCGCAAGGGCAACGTTTGGTTTCGGCCCGGTGTTCGGTGACGACCAGCCGCATCGGGGGCAGGTCGTGAACTTGCCGCTTCTCGACTCCCTCGGGAGCCTGGTCGGCCAGGGAACGTCCGCAACACCCGCAGTGCTCCACGTGGTGATTTTCGACATGGTCAGGCTTGTCGGTCATGTTCAGCGTGCGACCCGGATGGCCGGGCTGCCCGCCGCTGTTCCGTTGGCCTTTCTTGCGCAGGCTTTTCGGGGAGGGTTTTTTGAATCCGTCCGTCGAGGGCGGTTTGCCGCTGTTCCGGGAGTTTTTCGCGAGTTGTTCCTCAAGATGGGCGACCCGTTTTTCGCTGAGTTCAAGACGCGTGTTCAGGCTTTGGACCTGTTGCTCCAGAGCATGAATGCTCGCGTCCATCCGCAGCAACACCTCCACGACGGCCTCCTTCCCGGCGTCGTAGATGGCCTCGGCCTCCGAACGGGTCATCATGCGCACAACCTCTCGCGAAAGTTTGGGACAAGCGGATAGAGGTACACGTCCTTGACGGGCTCCCTGATCCGGTTTTCCCGGTCGTTGCGGGTACGTCCCCGGGTCTCGCCGACGCGGTGCCAGTTGGCCGCTCGGTAGCAGGTGCCCTTGAATCGGGAACGATCCACGAAGGTCTCCAACGCATCGACTGGATGACCGTATTTTTCAAGCCAGTCGCTGCGGATCCGTCGGGTGAGCAGACCTAGAACGTGACTGGCCAGATGCGGAACCTCCACCCATGGCAACACCAGAAAGCGCGTGTTGTTTGTGAGCGATTGGAGGTTGCGCTCGCGGACGGGGCGATCCCAGCCAATGAAAAGATCGCGATCCGCGCACTTCCACGCGGCGGAACCAAAGAGCGCACAGGCCACAGGCCGTCCCTGTCCGTCGCGGATCAAATAGCGCAGGTTCTCGCCCACGGTGTTTCGATGTCCGAGATAGTGGTGGCGCGCCAGCAGCGCGTTGAACAACTTGCCGTCCCGAGATCGCGGAGCAGGGAGACATACACGGAGCGGTCGCAAGCCGTCCAGATCGCCGCGAATCGGTTCATCCGCATGGTTCATCATGGGAACATCGCGATTACGGAGATGGTTGGAAGAGGGGCGTTGCCGTGCGGGCAACTCGATCAAGCCGCGTCGCTCCAGTTTCAGCAACAGCGTGCGCGCCGCCATGTCCTTGATCCGACCCCGCGCATTCCGCCAGTCCCACAGGCGGCAGAGTTCCTCGCTCAACCGGGTGCGGCCCCAGTCGGAATGCTCCGACATCAGATTACGGATCAATGCGATATCGGGCTCTGTGAGGTTCCGGCCTTGAATGACGATGTGCTCTGCCATGGGGAGCACCATAGAAGATCGCGCCTTTCGAGTCCAGAAAAATGTTTTGTTTTTTGTTTCCCTACGGAGGGG
>JBKHCL010000178.1:0-4036 GCA_046541875.1 Phycisphaerae bacterium
AGCCTGTTCGACTTCGGGCCGATGGCCCGCGAGTATGACCGCTGGTATGACACGCCGGCCGGCCAGGCCCATGACCGCGTGCAAAAGGACGACGTGCGGCGGCTTGTTCGTCCAGCCTTGGCCGGGCAGACCTTGCTCGACGTGGGCTGCGGCACGGGGCACTGGAGCGCATTCTTTGCTGAGATGGGCTACAGAGTCACGGGAGTCGATGTAGCCCCTGCGATGATCGAGGTCGCCCGGTCGGCCGTGCCCCAATGCACATTCCAGGTCGCGGATGCCCACCAATTGCCGTTCGACGACGATACGTTCGATGTTGTGGCCTCTATGGCGACGCTGGAGTTTCTGCCCGATCAGGCCGCAGCCATTCGGGAGATGGCCCGTTGCGCCAAGGAACATGGGCAGCTGCTGGTCGGCACGCTCAATCGCCTTGCCGCGCTGAATCAACACCGCATCGCCAAGGGCAAACCGCCGTACTCAGCCGCGCACCTCCTCTCACCGAACGAACTGCGGAGCTTGCTGGCCCCACTGGGTCGTGTTCGGATGGTCGCATCATCGCCTCCGGGACATGGTCACCGGCCGCCATTGCACAAGCGCGTCGCAGGGCGTCTTGCAGGGCTGCGGGGCAATTTCAAAGGCCCCTTTATCGTCGCGGAGGTGCGCCTATGAACGTGCAGGTCGAGATCAGCCTCTACCCGTTGCGGACCGACGATCTTGGGAATGCCATCGAAGCGTTTCTCAGGGATGTTAGGGCCGCCGATTTGACGGTCCAGCCAGGCAACATGAGCAGCACGGTATCGGGCGACGTCAACGCGGTGTTCTCGACCATGGGCGAGGCCTTCGCCGCCGCTGCCGAGGAAGGCCAGGTTGTTCTGGTGATGAAGGTGTCGAACGCCTGTCCGGCTGGGCAGGCTCCTTCGGGACCGGGCGATACGCAGCAAGAAAGGAATGCATAGGAACATGGCCCCAGACCCGCTGACCCCGTACGGCAACCGGCCGATGGTCACCCCCATCGTCAACGCCGTGAATTACGAATACCTGTCGTTCGAGGTCCTTCGTCAGATTACCGACGGGGAGATCGACGGATACACCTATCACCGCGACGACAATCCGACCGTCCGCGAAGTCGAGAGGCGTATCGCCGAGCTGGAAGGCGCGGAGGACTGCGTGGTTTGCACCACCGGCATGGCCGCCTGCACGATGGTCTACCTCACCTATCTCAAGGCGGGAGATCACCTCATCATCTTCCACGACACCTATGGGGCCAACTACAAGGTCTCGCTGATCCTGGAACGGCTGGGTGTGGAGATCACCTGGCTGAATGCCGATGAAGCTGTCCAGATCGGTGACCATGTTCGGCCCAACACGCGGATGGTCTTCCTGGAGACGCCCACCAATCCTCTCTGCAAGGTCATCGACATCGCCGCCGTTCGCAAGGCGGCGGATGCCGTCGAGGCCATGGTCATCGTCGACAACACCTTCGCCACACCGTACCACCAGAACCCGCTTGCTCTTGGGGCCGATCTTGTCGTTCACAGCGCCACCAAGGCCCTCGGCGGCCACAACGACCTGATGGCCGGCGCGATTGCGGGTTCCAAGGAGCATTACAACCGGCTGTGGTTTACCCGCCAGGCTATTGGCACGACGCTCGACGCCTACTCAGCATTCCTGCTGGATCGCGGCTTGAAGACCTTCGAGCTGCGCGCCCGGGCCATGGCGGGTGGGGCCCAGAAGGTCGCCGAATTCCTGGCAGACCATCCCAAGATCACCCGACTGTCCTACCCGGGCCTGGAAAGTCATCCGGGCCACGAGGTAGCCGCCCGGCAGATGCATCGCGGGTTCGGCGGCATGCTTGCCTTCGACGTCGGGGAGGATGAAGAGGACGCCAAACGGTTCATCGCCGCCCTGAACACGATCTATCATGCCGTGAGCCTCGGGGCGACGGAGTCGCTCATCTGCATCCCTTATCTGACGACGATGCTCTATTTGCCTCCGGAGCGGCGAACGACCTTCGGCGTCCGCAAGAACACCGTCCGCTTGTCCATTGGCATCGAACCGCCGGAGAAGCTGATCAAGGACATCAAGCAGGCGCTCGCCTGCGTGGCCCAAGGAGTGACACTGAATGGCTAGAGGAACAATCACAGTTCTGGCCGAGAACACTGCCGGCGGTCGAGGCCTGCTCGGCGAGCACGGCCTGTCGTTCTGGATCGAGTGTGACGGCAAGAGAATCCTGTTCGACACCGGCCAAGGTCACGTGCTGTTGAAGAACGCCAGGCAGTTGGGCGTAGACCTGCGTGAAACCGACGCATTGGCGTTGAGTCACGGCCATTACGACCACACCGGCGGTCTGCGCGATGCTCTTTTGCATGGACCAGCCACAACGGTATACGTACATCCGGCGGCGTTTGCGGCCAAGTACGCCCGAAACCCCGATGGCAGTGCACGCTCTGTCGCAATTCCTGATCTCGACGAAGCTGCGCTAAGTGAATTGGCCGAGATCCATCATGTCGAAGGCCCGACGGAAATCTTCAATGGCCTTTGCCTGACAGGGCCGGTCCCGAGGAAAACAGGATTCGAGGACGTCGGAGGGGACTTCTTCCTCGACGAGGAATGCACAGAACCCGACCCCATCGTTGACGACCAGGCGGCTTTCGTCGAGACACCGGCCGGCACGATCGTGATCCTCGGCTGTGCGCATGCGGGTGTAATCAACACACTCCGGTATGTGCAGGAACTCACCGACGGCAGAGGGATACACACGGTTCTGGGCGGGATGCACCTCCGGCATGCCGGTCCCGAGCGGATGGACAAGACCGTGGACGAGCTGCGCCGCCTGGATGTGCAGCGCCTGCTGCCGTGCCACTGCACCGGCATGGCGGCCGTCGCCCGCCTGTGGCAGGAGTTCCCAGGCAGATGTGCCTCCTGCCCGGTCGGCAGTGTGGTGGACATCCCATGACGGACTGCCGGTAACACATATTTTTGTCGTGGGCCTCGGTGGCCATCGGCAAGAAGAATGAGTTGTGCTGTTTCGCAGATCAATCTGACGGAAAGGAATGACGTATGACCGCTTTGCCTGAAAGTATTCATGAGGCTTGGGAAGACCGTAATGGACCGGTGATCCTGGCAACCGTCAGCCCCGAGGGCGTTCCGAACATCATCTATGCCACCTGCGTGGGCGCGTTCGGAGACGACCGGCTCGTGGTGGCCGACAACTACTTTGACAAGACGCGGGCGAATCTCCAGGCTGGCGGAAGGGGCTCGCTTCTGTTCCTCACCAGCAAGGGCAAGGCCTACCAGGTCAAGGGTACGCTGGAATACCACACTGCCGGTGAGATATTCGACCACATGAAGACATGGAATCCGGAGAAACACCCCGGACACGCGGCAGCGGCGCTGCGCGTTGAGGAAATCTACTCCGGCGCGGAGAAGCTGTTTTGAGCAGCCGGCATGGCCGCAGGGCAAGCATTGGCTGACGAAGCGACACACACCAAATGAGGTAACCCGATGAGCCATGTTTTTGGTCCGGTCCCGTCACGGCGACTGGGGCGCTCCCTGGGAGTGGACCTCGTCCCGTTCAAGACGTGCAGCTACGACTGCATCTATTGCCAGCTAGGCCAAACGACCAACAAGACCGTTGAGCGACGCGAATGGGTTCCGCTGAATGATGTTCTGAAAGAGCTCAAAGACAAATTGGCGAGTAAGCCGGACTATATCACACTGAGCGGGTCGGGCGAGCCGACCCTTTTCTCGCGGCTGGACGAATTGATCGCCGGCATCCGCTCGATGACGAAGGTTCCCATCGCCGTGCTCACGAACGGCTCGTTGCTGTGGCAGGAAGAAGTCCGCCGGCAGTTGATGGACGCCCACCTGGTGGTCCCGTCGTTGGACGCAGGAAGCGCCAGCATGTTCCGGGCGGTCAACCGGCCGCACGAGAGCATCTCCTTTGACCGGATGCTGGAGGGACTGATCGACTTCCGTGAAGAGTCCTACGGCGAGTACTGGCTGGAAGTGTTCCTGCTGGCGGGACACACCGCCGTCG
>JBKHCL010000179.1:0-4016 GCA_046541875.1 Phycisphaerae bacterium
AGGGGGTGGCCCCGTCAGCGGGCGGTAGCGCGGTCGACGCCTTCGTAGATCGGGAGGATCCTGTGGAGCTTGGTGGCCTCGATGAGTTGTCGGATTGCCCGGGTGGGGCCGGCGAGGCGCACCAGGCCGTCCTGCTTGCGACGCTCGGTTTCGAGGATGACCATTGCTCCCAGTCCGCGGGAGCAGATGAAATTCATTTCCGTGAGATCCAGCACGACGACGGGTTTGGCTGTGGGCGCCAGCGCCTGGAGTTGGGCGGCGAAGGCGTCGGCCTGGTCGATGCTGACATCTCCGTGGATGGTGACGATCGTGGTGTTATCCCGCTCGGTCACGTCGATGCGGAGCGGTTCACCGGGGGTCGTGGGCATGGGGGCTATCCCTTCCGCTTGACCATGCAGACGCGGTTGCCGGTTTCGTTGAACTCGACGGAGTCCATGTAGGCCCGCATGAGCATGATCCCCCGGCCGGAGGGTTTTTCGAGATTTTCGTCGGCGGTGGGGTCCGGTACGCAGCGGGGTTCGAACCCGGGCCCGCAATCGCAGATCGACACGCGGACTTCCTGGGGCGTGACTTCGTAGGTGACCTTGACGGTTTTCTTCGGGTCGAGGCGGTTTCCGTGGCGGATGGCGTTGTTGAGCCCTTCTTCCAGGGCGAGCTTCAGCGCGAACGTGTCGGACTCGGAGTAACCGGCCTCGACGGCCTGGTCGAGGATGGCCTGCTCGACGTCACGAGCCTGGGTGAGATCCGACGGGATGACCACGGTATTGGGCACGGATTCGTTCCTGTCGGCGATCGTCAGTTGATGGAGGCCATCGCGTCTTCGACATTGTCGCAGATGTTGAAGACCTCGGTAAGGCGTGTGATCTCGAAGACTTCGCGAATCGCCGGCTGGATATTGCACAGTCGCAACTGGCCGTTCTTCTCGCGGACGCGTTTGAGCAGGGTGATGAGCATTCCCAGGGCGCTGGAGGACATGTGGGAGACGTTGGAGAACTCGAGGATGAACTTCGGTTCGCTGCGTTTGGCCACGAGTGCCTGGAGCTGATCGCCGAGGCGGGTGATGGTCAGCTCATCGAGAATCTTTCGCTCGGCGACGGTGATGATCGTTACGTCGTCATTCTGCCTGATCTGCAGGTCCGGCGTGGATTCAGCCATGGATGCTTTCTCCTTCTCGGCGGCGGGCCGATGTGTTGGGGCACGGCGGCCAGGCCGCGGGGATGCTCTGTCTAGGGAATGGTATGGCTGGGTGTGCTCCGAGTCAAGCCGACGCCGCCCGGATGCGTGTGCGGACGTTGTCGAGGATGTTCATGAAGTTGATGTAGGCGTCGTAGGGCGACTCGTAGGGGTTGAAGTACTTGTGGACGTCGCCGTCGGCGAACCACTTGGTGCACATGTAGTAGAAGTGGTCGCTGGTGAGCAGCTTGTGCCAATCCTCGATCAGGATTTCGTCGCCGCAGGCCAGAACGTCCTCGGCCATGCTGTAGACGTCGTGCAGTGCGTTGGCCTGCATGGAGTTTCCCAGCCACGCCGAGAGGTCGCGTTCGGTGTCCGCCCAGGAGATCATGTGGGGGATGTCCACCTCGCCGACGGAGGGGTATCGGTTGGCGGCTTCGGAGACGGTGAGGAAGTCGTTTTTTCCCTGTCGCATCACGGCCGCCGGCAGGGCCCGGAGAAACTCGAAGATGCCCGTATCGGCCCACTGGTGTTCGCCGAAGGTTTCGTAGTCCATGAACAGGTTGCAGGTGTACCCGTTTCCGTTGATCTGGTCGACCCATCCGGCGAACTTCTCGGTGGTCAGAGGCCATTCCTTCCATCCGCGGTTGGAGAAGCGGAAGGCGATGTCATCCGAGAGTCGGTAGTTTTTCAGCAGCATCCGCAGGTCCGCGCAGTTGGGCGGGTTGTAGATGAAGTTCGGGCTTCGGTAGCCCAGGACGTGGTCGGCCCCCTCGGTGAGGATGGCCTGGAAGCCCATGTCCTCGACCACCTGGGCGACGTCGTTGTTGTAGGTCAGCTCGGTGTTGCGGAACACCCTGGGACGCCGGCCGAAGAGCTCTTCCATCAGTCGGCAGTGTTTTTCGGTCTGGCGGACGAACTCGTCGCGATTGTAGAGGAACGCCAGGGAGTGGTAGTAGGTCTCGGCGATGAACTCGACGGCCCCGGTTTTGGACAGCTCGATGAAGAGGTCCAGCACCTCCGGCGCCCAGCGGCGGAACTGATCGATCACTGTTCCGGTCAGGGCGTAGCTGATGCGGAATCGCCCTTCGTGCTCGCGGACGAGGTCCAGCATGAGCTTGGTGGCAGGGTAGTAGCACTTCTCGACGACCTTTCGGCAGATTTCCTCGTTGCGGAAATCGTCGAAGTAGTTCGTGTCGCTGTCGAAGACGCTGTAACGCCGCAGCCGATAGGGCTGGTGAACCTGGAAGTAGAAGACGACCGAAGCCATAATATCCTAACAAAAGCACAAGTCTGGTGGTCGGGTCAAGCCCGCAACTGCCCGTACAGTGGTTTTTCGGCGAATCGACCCGTCCGTCTTCAGGCGACGCCCGAAACCTTGCGATAAATCGTGTACAGCTTGACGGCGCTGTCCCGCCAGGACATCTTCCTAAGCTCGATGCTGCCATGCTGGGAGAGGGTTTTCTGCAGCGGCGGGTGGCGCAGCACGGCGAGGATTTTGTTGGCCATCTCGTCGATATCCCAGAAGTCCACCTTCAGGGCGTGGGTGAGCACCTCCGAGACACCGGATTGCTTGGAGATGATCACCGGGACGTTGTGCGAGAGTGCCTCCAGCGGGGCGATTCCGAACGGTTCGGAGACGCTGGGCATCACGTACAGGTCGGCCATGTCGAAGACGCGCGTGACGTCGTCGCCGCGGAGAAAGCCCGTGAACGTGATGTGCGATCCGAGCTTGAGCTTGGCGGCCAGCTCGATGCAGTGGGTGATCATGTCGCCGCTGCCGGCCACCACGAATCGGACATTGGGCAGCTTGTCGACCACGCGTTTGGCGGCCTGGAGGAAGTACTCCGGGCCCTTCTGCATGGTGACTCGCCCGAGGAAGAGGACGATTTTCTCATCCGAGCGGATCGGCGAGAGTCCCACGCCGTTTCCGTTGGGCATTTCCACGGCGTTGTAGACCACCTCCAGGCGGTCGGAGGGCACGCCGTAGTGTTTTTTGAGCAGGCCCGCGGTCAGATGCGAGACGCAGATGGCCCGATCGGCAGACTGGGCCCCCATCCGCTCGATTTCGTAGACCTGCTGATTGACGTTCTCCCCGGACCGGTCGAACTCGGTGCTGTGGATATGCACCACCAGGGGCTTACGGCAGGCGGCGGCTACGGCCATCCCGGCGGGGAATGTCATCCAGTCGTGTGCGTGGACGACGTCGAACTGCTCGTTCCGCGCCAGTTCGACGGCCAGGCGGGCGTATTTGTACACCTGCCCCATCAGGTCCCCGCCGTAATTGATGCCCGCACCCCGAACGAACCTCCCGCTGGGCGGGGCGGTGGTATGGATGGAGGCGTCGTCGAAATCGTCGGCAAACTGCTCGTCGTCGCCGGGCTCGGGCAGGCCCATCATCTGTCGCTGGTCGGGCGTGAGCTGCTCGAGGACTTTCTGAAAGTCCTCGGGTTGCGAGTAGGCCTGCAGGACGGCGGGCAGTTGGTGCACCGTTACATGTCGTGAAGCCGGGACCGGTGCCGGGGTCGAGCCGCTGCCGGTTTCGACGGCCCGCTTGCTGCCGACAGAGAGATTCTGCGGCGTTCGGAAGCGGACGTGGCTGGACGTACCCACCGGAACGGCTGTGGGCAGTACGAAACTGACGTCCACACCGATCTCGCTGAGTCCCTTGGTCAAACCGTGGCAGGCTGTTCCCAGTCCGCCGCTGATATGGGGTGGGAACTCCCACCCGAGCATGAACACTCTCATCCCGCGTGTTCCTTTCACCAAACTGTCGGCCGAAAACCCATGATATACACGCTGTCTCCGGACCGCAAAGAAACAATTCCAATGGCTCCGCAAAT
>JBKHCL010000068.1:0-16631 GCA_046541875.1 Phycisphaerae bacterium
GATGGGCAAGGCACTGATCCCGATGCTGCTGTTCGGGGCGCTGGTGATGATGGCGGCCAGCTCGGTCGTAATCGTCGAGGAAGGCGAGCAGGCGGTCGTGAAGCACTGGGGTCGAATCGATCAGACCCGCCCGCCCCTCGAGGCGGGACTGCACCTGAAATGGCCTTGGCCGATCGACCGGGTGGACCACTTCGACGTGCGGGGCATTCACGAGGTACGACTGGGCGTGGGTGAACGGCGCCGTGCCGAGGAACGCGAAAGCGAACTCATCGAGGAAGGCACCTTCGCCGGGCGCGAGCTGTACCTGTGGTCGAAAACCCATGGTCGAAAGGAGGAACTGGACTTCCTGATCGCCGTGGCCCCCGAGCGTCGCCAGTTCGATGTTGCCACCGAGAGCCAGGCCCCGCCGGTGAGTGTGATCAAGCTGGTGGTGCTGGTGCAGTATCGCATCGACAACGTGGTGAAGTACGCTTACCAGTTCACCGACGCCCGAAAGCTGCTGGAGTGCGTCGCGTATCGCGAGATGATCCGCTACTGTGCCTCGGCGACGCTGGATCGCGAGTTGAGTCAGGACGATCCGAACCGACCGGACGCGATCATGACGGTCGGGCGCGGCAAGGCCGGCCGCGAGTTGCACCGGCGCATCGCCGAGGCGGTGGGGGCGAAGGGGCTGGACCTGGGCGTGGACGTGGTATTCGTGTCGGTCGAGACTGCCCATCCGCCGGCCGAGGCGGCCGAGGCGTTCGAGGACGTTCTCCAGGCCGAGCGCCAGCGCGACGGAACGGTCTATCTCGCAGAGGCCTGGGCGAACCGCACGCTGGCCCGGGTGGCAGGCAAACCGGACTCCGCCCTGAAGCTGGCGCACTATATCCGGCGGTTGCGCGAGATGGAGGACCTCCAGCAGTTGCGCGGGGCCGGTGACCCGAACGGGTTCAGCCGGACGCTGGAAAGCTACATCCGCCTGGCGGAGAAGGACATCACCGTTTTGGGTGAAGAGATGCAGATGGACACCTTGGCCGGCGAGGAAGACCACGTGGAGTTCAAGCGACGCCTGCGTGAAATGATCGCCGAGCATCTCAAAGAGAACCTGCGGGCGATTCAGGACGACGCGGCTGGGTTCCCCTGGGAGTCGCGCATCGCCCGGGCGCGGGAGCTTGCCGGCAGCAAGCTGCACAGCGCGTCGGGCTCGGCGGCTACGTTGATCGCCCGGGCCAAGGCGTATCGCTGGGGCAAGGAGATGGGCGAGCGGGGCCGATCGGGTTCGTTCCAGCGGCAGGTTCTGGCGTACAACGCCAGCCCGAACGTCTTCAAGCTGTACCGCTACCTGGACGTGCTGGACGAGGTGCTCCCGACGATGGACAAGTACATTCTGGCGGTTCCGCGCGACCGCGTGGAGATCCGCCTGGACTGGCGCTCCGCCGGCGGGGGCGTGGTGGACTCGCCCTTCCTGCGGAACGAGCAGGGCGATTAAACGAACCAAACCGGATTCATCCCGAACCTTATGAGGAACACGCAATGAAGAGTCAGTTGGGAAAGATCATCCTGGGAGCGATCGTGGTGATCGTGCTGCTGGGCAGCACCGTTGCCTACACCGTGGACTCCACCGAGAAAGCCCTTGTCAAGACCTTCGGAAAAGCCGGCGACCCGATCAACGGTGCCGAGCAGGCCGGGCTGAGAGTGAAGCTCCCTTACCCGTTCCAGAAGCTGCTGAAGTACGACGCGCGAACGTTCATCTTCGAGAGCATGACGCGACAGTTCGGTACGAAGGACAACAAGCAGATGATCGTCACGATGTACTGCGCCTGGCGGATCGACGACGTGATCCAGTTCCAGTCGACCGTGACGACCGTCGAGAACGCCGAGAACCGTCTGCGCGACCTGATGAACTCGGCCGAGAAGGTGCTCAGCTCCCACAGGATCAGCGAGTACGTCAACACCAACGCCGAAAAGATGAAGCTCGCCCAGATCGAGAACGAACTGCAGGACTTCATGGCCGGCGAGGCGGAGAAGAAGTACGGCATCGAGATCGTCATGGTGGGCATCAAGTCGCTCACGCTTCCGGAGAACGTGACCACCGAGGTGATCGAGGCGATGAAGAAGGAACGCCAGAAGTTCATCAACCGCTATCGAGGGTCGGGCAACGCCCGGGCCCAGGCGATCGAGGAACGGGCCAGGTCCGCCCGCGAGAAGATTCTCGCATTTGCCAAGCGCCGGGCCGACGAGATCCGCGCCGAGGGCGACCGCGCAGCGGCCGAGGAGTTCACGAAGTTCCGCGAGAACGAGGAACTGGCGATGTACATCCGCTGGCTGGAATCGCTCAAGACCGAGCTGCAGGGCCGGTCTGTGATCCTGCTGGACTCCAGTACGCTCAGCCCGCTGCAGCATTTCATGGCCAAGCCCATGTTGCCGGTGGTCCCCCCCGACGCGAACGCGCCGGGGGAGGGCAACGCATCGACCGCCGACGACGGCGAGTAGTCCTGACTCCAACGGAGCCACACGAATGGCACACGAGCATGATCAACATCCCCAGCCCGACCATCACTACGACCCGGCGACGCCCTCTCCCGAGGCGCCCATGGATGCGGCCAGCCAGTCGCTCTCCGACGCCCTGCGGGTCAGCTTTCGTCTGCTGACGGTGATTATGGTTCTGGTCCTGGTGTTCTTCGCCCTCTCGGGGTTCAAGAGCGTCGAGGAGACCGAGCGCGGTGTGGTCCGCGTGCTGGGCAGCATTCAGCGGGTGGCCGAGCCCGGTTTCGTCTACACCTGGCCGTTCCCGGTGGGCGATATCGAGCTGGTGTATGCCAACGAGCAGAAGCTCAATATCGATGATTTCTGGATGTACGTTCGCCCCCGGGATCGCGGCAAGGACTTCGGAGAGATCCGCCCGCGCGGGGAGGGGCTTCAGCCCGGCTGGGACGGGGCGCTGCTCAGCGGCGACCGCTATTTCTATCACGTGCGGATCAAGTGTACGTATATCATCCGCGACGCCGAAGCCTACGTGATGACCGTCTCGGACGCCGACGAGTTCGTCCGGTCGGTCGTCTGCCGGGCGGCGATCCGGGCGGCCGGCAAACGGACGGCCGACCGCGTGAAGAACGTGCGCGACGAGTTCATCACCGACGTTCAGAACGAAGCCCAGGCACGTCTGCAGGAGATGGGGGCGGGCATCACCATTACGTCGATCGAGGTGCCCCGGTTCACCTGGCCATTGCGGGCGCTGCAGGCGTTCGAGGAAGAGACCGCCGCCATCACCGAGAAGGGCAAGCAGATGGACGAAGCCCGAGGCCAGGCCGAGAAAATGCTCGCCGCCACAGCCGGCCAGGAAGGATACCAGCAGTTGGTGGGTCAGCCGTGGAAAGACCGGGACCCGGACTCCGACGAGGAAGGGGCGTATGACCTCATCGGCAAGTACGAACGGGCCCGCGAGGACGGCAACGAACCGCTGGCGAAAGAGTTGCTTGCGAAGATCGATCAACTGCTGATCAGCGATATTACCGAAGGGCAGGCCAGTGCGATCATCGAGCAGGCCCGGCGGTACAAGGCGGCCGTCAGCGAGCGCGTCGCCGCCCGGGCCGATCAGTTCGAGCGGCTCCTGCCACGCTACCGCGAAACGCCCGAGTTGTTCATCCGCAAGCACTGGCTTGCTGCGCGCGAGGAAATCCTCTCCTCGCCGACGATGTACCGCCAGTACCTGCCCGTACTCGCCGACGGCAAGACGGTACTGTACTTGGGTATGGAAGGTGAGATCCTCCGTGCGATCAAGCGACAGGAGCTCCAGCAGGGACGTGAGGACCGCCAACGGGCAGCCGCCGGCGCGACGCTGCGCCAGCCCGACCAGTCCACCGGCGAGGGCGGCGGGGAGGATCGCTAGAATGATCCGCACGAAGGGACCGCGTTATGGCTGAGAGTGTCCAGCGGGTCGTCGAGACCCGCAAGCTGACCAAAGTATTCCGCGACTTCTGGCTGCGCGAGAAGGTCGTCGCCGTGCGCGACCTGGACCTGGAGATCCGTCCGGGCGAGGTGTTCGGCATGCTCGGGCCCAACGGCTCGGGAAAGAGCACCACGCTGAAGATGATCCTCGGACTCATGTATCCCACAGGCGGGCGGATCGGCGTGTTCGGCAAGAGCCCCTCCGACGTGGGCACCAAGGCGAGGATCGGTTTCCTGCCCGAGGATTCGTACCTCTACCCCTTCCTGGACGGGCGCGAGACGCTGGACTTCTACGGCCGACTGTTTCGCCAGGGACGCTCCGAGCGGGCCCGCCGCATCGACATGCTGCTGGAAATGGTCGGCCTCTCGGCGGCGGCGTACCGACGTGTGGGCGAGTACTCCAAGGGCATGCAGCGGCGCATCGGGTTGGCCCAGGCGCTGATCAACGACCCGGACCTGCTGATTCTCGACGAGCCCACCAGCGGGATGGACCCGATCGGGACCAAGCAGTTCAAGGACCTCATCCGCACGCTGGCGGCCCGTGGAAAGACGGTGATTCTCTCCAGCCACCTGTTGGCCGACGTGGAAGACGTCTGCGACCGCGTCTGCGTGCTCTACGGCGGCACGAAACGCGCCGAGGGCGACGTGCATGACCTGTTGGCCGAGGATGACAGCCTGCAGATCACAACCGATCCGCTGGACGAGGCGACGCTGAACGAACTCCAGCAGGTCATCGCCGGTCACGGCGGGTCGGTCCGCAGTATCTCACCACCCAGGCAGAAGCTCGAAGAGCTTTTCCTGCGGATCGTCGACGAGGCCCAGCAGCAGCGGATGGCCACCGGTGGCGCGACCGCCGGCGGGGAGGTAGCGGAGTTTCTTCGCGGCCAAGGGGACAGTGGCAGGGCGGTTATCGAGCAACTCATCCACACCGAAGCCGTCGAAGAAACCACGACTGAGCCCGTCGAATCGGCCGAGCCCGCCTCGGCCGTCGATCACGAGGTGCTGGACGAACTGGTCGGTGGTGGCGAAGACATGACGGCCGAGGACGACCGATCCGTCAGCGGGACCCTCCCGGAGGGCGAAGGGTCCGACCAGAGCGTCCGGCAGGATCAGCCGCGGAAGAATGTCGATCGCGGCGTGATCGAGGATCTGCTCGGCGACGACGAGGAGAATGCCTGAGATGCGAGGTGTCTGGGCGATCGCACGACACACGCTGTCCCAATGCCTGCGAATGAAGCTGGCGGCCGTCTTTCTGGCGCTGCTGGCGGTGGTGCTGTCGGTACTGCCCCTGACGATGCAGGGGGATGGTACGCTGGCCGGTCGCATCCGGACGTTTCTGAATTACTCGACCTCCGCGACGGCCGCCGTGATGATCGTGGCGACGATCTTCCTCTCGGTGGCGGTCATTGCCGACGACGTACGGGATCGGCAGATCTTCTCCATCGTGGTCAAGCCCGTTTCCCGCTCGGCGTACGTGTTGGGGCGATGGCTGGGGATCGTCCTGCTGAATGTCATCGTGCTCTGCGTGGCGTGGGTGATCATCTACAGCGTGACGATGTACCTATCGGAGGGGGAGGCGTTGAACGCATCCGATCGCCGATCGGTGGAGACCGAAGTGCTCACCGCGCGGCGCGAGGTGCTGCCCGAGCCCATTGATGTGTCCGAAGACGTGGCCGCCCGCATCGCCGAGATGCGACGTGCGGGTGACCTGCAGGCTGCGCTCGACGGCTATCTCCAGCAGACCGGCGGCAACGAGGCCGAGGCGATTGCGATGCTCCAGGAGGAACTCGCCAAGCAGGCCCGCGAGGCGAGGCAGTCCACCGGTCCGGGGGGCTGGCTGAGCTGGCGTTTTACGGACGTGCGGGTGGGCGGCTCGGAGACTCGCGGAACCGGCACGATCGTCGCCACCGGGCAGAGTCCCGACGATGAGATGCGCGTCGTCCGGATCGAGGCGCCCGAGCGGCTGATCGGGCCGCTGGTGTATCGCGGACCCGTGCAGATCGCGGAGATGGACGCCAGCGTCTGGAATCTCGGCGAGACGCACTTCGATGCGGCGATTCCCGTCGACAAGGTACCTTCCACCGGCGATCCGCTCGCGGTCGGCAAGACCGTTGAGCTGACGGTGTTCCCCACGGTGCAGCTGAGCTTCAAGGCCAATGCGTCCACCAAGCCCCCGGACGGCACGCTGTACGCGCTGTGGGAGATCGGTCAGCCCGGCCGATTGCGACGCGAGATCTACCGCAAGGACCAGTACCAGACCAAGGCGACCCTCACGCTGTCGGCGGACATCATCGACCCGGCCGGTGAGACGCTCGTGCGGATGCGCAACCTGCCCAACCCCCGAACCGGATTTGCCCCGAGCGTGCTGATCCTGCGGGAGGATATCTCGCTGCTGTATCGGGTGGGGGCTTTCGAGCCGAACCTCGTGCGGGGCATGCTGCTGACCCTGGTGCAGGTCATGTACATCGCGTCGCTGGGTGTGTTGGCCGGCAGCGCGTTCTCCTTCCCGGTCGGCGTGCTGGTGTGCTTCGCGTTCCTGCCGTTCGGCGTGGCACGGGAGTGGATCTCCAAGAGCGTCACCACGGTGGAGGGAACGGAACTGGACACGATCTGGACCATCGTCGGCCGACAGATCTACCACGTGATGAGCGCGTTGCTGCCGGACCTGGAATCGGCTTCGGCGGCCGGCTCGCTGACCGATGGCATGGCGATCGCCTGGGGATGGGGCGGGGAAAACCAGGTCGGCGTGCTGGGGTCGGCCGCTCCGTCGGCCTTGGCGATCGCGGTCTGCCTGGGGCTGGCGTTCTGGGTCTTCCACAAACGTGAACTGGCGAGAGTGCAGGTCTGAGAGATATGAGATCCGACCGGACACGATGGATACAGGCAGCCTGGCTGGGCGTGGCGTTGGTTCTGATGGCCGGCGCGGGGTGGCTGCGCGCCTCGCTCAGTGAGCAGCGCGGCCGGATCGGAAGCGAGCGCCGCCAGGCCATGACGCGCGAACGCCCCGAGGTGGCGCTGCTTGCCCTGGCGCCCGGCGGACTGAGGGCGCCGGTGGTGAACTACCTCTGGACGCGCATCGAGGACCTCAAACAGAAGGGACGCTATTACGAGGCGATGCAACTGTCCGAGTGGATCACCAGCCTCCAGCCTCGCTTCGCCGGGGTATGGTCCTTCCACGCGTGGAACATGGCCTGGAATATCTCGGTCGCCACGCACACGCCGGAAGAACGCTGGCTGTGGGTGAGCAACGGAATGAAGCTGCTGCGAAACCGTGCGATTCCCACCAACCCCCAGGCGCTGGTGCTCTACAAGGAACTCGCCTGGTTGCTGTTTTCCAAGATGGGCGGCACGACCGACGACATGCACATGGTGTACAAGTCGCGCTGGGCCGGAGAGATGCAGCAACTGCTCGGCGCCCCACCGGCGGGAACTACGCAGGAAGTCATCGACGCCTTCCGCCCCATCGCCGAGGTGCCCGCGGGACGATCTCCCGAGGATCTCCGGGCCGACCCGGCGGTGGCTGCCTACCTCAAGAAACTTACCGCCCATGACATCGCCCCGAATGCGACGCTGCTGGCGGCGTACAATCGCTGGTCGCTCGACGAGCCCGCTGCTGTTGTTCGGCTGGGACGCGTGCCCAAACCCGAGACCGATCGCGACAGGGCGGTCTCGGCGCTGATCAACACCAAAGACGCCGCCGATCGCGAAGCGCTGGACCGTCTGCTGGCGACCGTCCGTGCCCACATCCTGCGCACCGAGTATCGCATGGATCCGCAGTGGATGCTCGCCCTGATGGAGCGGTTCGACGCGCCCTTCGACTGGCGTCTGGTCTGGCCGCACGGGCTGTACTGGGTCACCCAGGGGCTGCACACCGCAAGGGGGCTGCGCATCCGGGAGATCGACTCGCTGAACACCCAGCGACAACTGCTGAACTGTCTGAAGTTCCTCACCTTTGAGGGGCGCATGATGTACGCGGCGAATCCCAATAACCCCGCAACCCCCGAGGTGCGGTTCTACTCCGACTGGCGATACATTCAGCCGGCCCATCGCGAGCACGTCCGGCTGATCAAGGCGGATCTCGGCAAGCCCAATGCCGCCGACGACGATGTGGACTTTACCGCCAGTCGCCTGGGCGACGGCCATCGAAATTTCCTGGTCAACGCGATTTCCATGCTTGAAGCGGGCGGGCAGATCGAAGAGGCCCAGCAGCTTCTGAACTGGACGAGGTATCACTACAAGGAAAAGGGCGGAATCTGGCGGAACGTGCTGGTCCGTCCGTTTGTGGACGCATATCTCGAGCGGGAGGGCTCGCCGATTCCGCGTGTGGCGATCAGTCGAATCACCACCAGCCTGCAGACGGCGTTTCTGCACCTCACCCGCCCCGGACCCGATGCCCAGGCCGGCTACCGCCGCTACATCGACCGGGCCCAGGCCGTCCACTCCGCCTACCAGAAAGACGTGGCCGCTCGGGTAAAGCTCCCGCCTCTGGGCCTGATCGCCCGTGACGTGCTTGTCGGCCTGCTGATCGAGCCGCGGGCGTTCGGCTACGATGTCTCACTGGTGGAACGGTCCACGATGTACCAGGCGCTGCCCGAGTCGTACCTGGTGGGCATCTACGACGTGATTGCCCCGTTCCTCCGCCGGCAGTGCGAGGCGCAGGACCCGCCGCTGGACTTCCCCTCGGCCTTCCCCGAGCCCGACGGGCTCGAGGAGTATCGCAAGCGGGTGCGCGAGCAGTTCTCCCCCGAGCAGAAAGACCCCGCCGTCAAGGACGAGGAAGACTGACCTCCCCACGCGCAGCAAGCGGGCCCGGAACGTAGGCCCCGGGCCCGCCGAATACGAAAATACGTCTGCCGGCAACTCTAGCGGGTGTTCTGCAGCAGCTTCCAGCCCAGTTGCGTCTGGGTGATGATCAACTTTCCCTGGTAGACGGCGATGCTGCCCTTGCCGCCGTCGGACTTCCACATGTCCCGGTCGATGGAGTCCTTGATCATCGTGACGACCTTGTCTTCCAACTGCTTGCGTGTGACCTGGCCGTCATCGTCGCTGTCGTCATCATCATCGAAGTCGTTATCGAAGATGCTTTCGGTATCGTTGTCACGATCGCCGCTGTCGTTATCGTCGTCGGCCTGCAGCTTCATCCTCGGGCCTTGGAAGTCCGGCTGGGTATGAAGCAGGTCGGTGATGTCCCACGTCCGGGTCACGGTCTTGCGGTTGAGGATGTCGCCGGTGGTGATTTTCACGATGCCCTTCTCGATCACCCAGTAGGAGCGGCTGTACTTGTCCAGTCGGCCGTTGACCTGTTCGAGAATCAGATCCAGCATCGTCGCGAGGTTCGCCCGCCGCAGCTTCAGCGTGACGGGAGCGGTCTTCTTGATCCCGGATTCCTCCAACGCCTTCCAGTTGACCACCATGTTGAGATTGCCGGCCTTGCGGACGTATTCGAGCACTTTTCGCAGCTCGGCCTTGTCCCAGGCAACCTGGTCGCCGTTGTCGCGTCGAGGGGTGTCGCCCGAGATGTTGCCGCCCTTGCCCTTGGTCGAGGTGGCGTTGGCCAGGCGGATCGTGGCGACGTCCTTGCGAATCGCCCGCATCTGACTGGTGACGAAGACGGTCTTGTTCGCTTCGAACCAGCCCAGGGGCTTGTTGCGCTGGGCGACCTGGGCGAGCACGAGCGAGAGGATCTGCCCTGCCGATGCGCCCTTGGGTTTCAGCGAGACCTTGGTGTCCTTTTTCGCCCCGAGGCGCTCGAGGGCGGCCCAGTCGACCACGATCTTGCGGTCGCCCATTTTGGCGATCTTCGGCAGGACGGTTGCGAGCGTCCCCTTGATCGTCGAGCTCTTGTAGACCCGGTCCATGCCCGTTGCGGCTTTTTTCTTGTCGGCCGACAGAGCGGGGACACTCACGCACAGCAGTATCAGGGTGCAAAGCAGGCGGGAATACGTCTTCATCGTACACCTCCCGGTGGTTCGGGGTGCGGCGGATCAGACCACGGGGATGGATGGTATGATGGCATCGCAGCGGCCTGTTCCTGCATACATTATATCGGCCAGGCGAGGGGGAGACCAGCAATTCATTCCCCGCAAAAGACGTGCGTGTGCGATATGAATTGGTTGCAGGGCGGCTGTGGTTTCCTTCGCCCTGCTTGCCCCGTTCAGTTCTCTCGCCCGCAACAAGTTGCGGGCCCTGCGGCTCGCGACCGATGCTCGATCAGCGGACGGATCCGCCGCCCCAACGGGGCGGAAAGAATGTAGCCGGACGGCTAGAACCAGCTGCGCAGGTAGCCCCGTGTCGAGGCGAACCAGCCGCTGCCCCATACGTGCAGGCCATGCACCAGCAACGTTGCCAGCGCCACCGGTGTGAGCTGGGCGGCGTGATTCTCGATGAACGTCACCACCGATGCCGGGTGATGCCGAACGGGCACGATTTCGGCGTGTTCCATGGAGTCTTTCGCCTCACGGGCGCCGGAGATCATCTCCGCGACGTCGGCGGAGACCGTCACGTCGAAAACCAGCTCGGGCTGGACGATGTGCTTGTCGCGGACCAGGGCAATGCATTCGATCGCGTCGATCTGTTCGGGCGTGATGCACAGTTCCTCGCGGAGTTCGTTGGTCATGGCCTCGGCGGGATGGGGCGCGGGCTGACCTGCCCCGGCCGGCTCGACGATGCCCCCGATGGGGTGGATGCGCCCGCCGTGGTAGGCGACCTTTTTGCTGCGTCGGCCGAGCACGAGAAAACCGTCGGCGCTGACGACGGCCGCCGAGACGCCCAGTGCGTCGGCCAACACGTCCGGACCATGAATGTGGCGCAGGTAGGCGTTGGTGAGGTTCGTGCCCACGAACTCCTTATAGCTGACGGCTCCGAGGGTGAGGCTGAGCTGATCGGGCGAGGGGCTCGCCTGAACGAGTCGACAGAGCGACCCGTTGAACAGGCGGCGTTGGGTCTGGTCGGCGAGGGTCTTCTCGCGGTCCCAGGTCTGCTCGATGAGGGCGTCGACTTCCTCGTTGCTCGTTCGGGGGTCGCCCGTCCATTGCACGTTCATCTGCTCGGGGGCGAAGCGTCCCACGACATCCAGAAAGAACCGCCCGCAGTCTCGCGAGCCCGGTGTATCGGCGTTGCTGTGGATCATCTCGTCTCATTCACTTCTCGCCCAGCCAGTCGGCCAGCGATTCGGCGAAGTAGGTCACGATTCCGTCCGCGCCCGCCCGCCTGATGCCCGTCATAACTTCCACGACGGCGGCTCGCTCATCCAGCCAGCCCGCTTGCGCCGCAGCCTTGATCATCGAATACTCCCCGCTGACGTGATACGCCATCAGCGGCAGGTCCGTCCGCTCTCGCAGGCGGGTCAGCACATCCAGGTACGCCCCGGCCGGTTTGACCATGAGCATATCGGCGCCCTCCGCTTCGTCGCCGGCGGCTTCGAGCATCGCCTGGCGGATACCCGCACGCGGGTCCATCTGGTAGCCCCGCCGATCGCCCCGGCCCGGAGCGCTGCCGGCTGCGTCGCGGAACGGCCCGTAGAACGCCGAGGCGAACTTCACCGCGTACGACAGGACGCCCACAGATCCGAACCCCTCCGAGTCCAGAAGGTTCCGGATGGCTGCAACTTGTCCATCCATCATCGCCGAGGGGGCTGCGAAACTCGCGCCCGCCCGGGCCTGGGACAGGGCGGCCCGCGCCAGGGCCTTCAGCGCCTGATCGTTGTCCACCGTCACCCGTCCGTCGGGGCCGGTCGTCGTCGGCCCGCAGTGGCCATGCTCGGTGTACTCGCACAGGCAGGTGTCGGTGAAGATCGTCCACTCCGGCAGGGCGTCCCGCAAAGCGCGCGTCAGGCGTTGGACGGGTTGATCGTCGTCCCAGGCAGCCGACCCGTCGGCGTCCTTGTCGGTGGGGATCCCGAACAGCAGTACCCCGCCGATTCCCTTGCTCGCCCAGCGGCGGGCGGTTTCCACCGCGCGGTCCACCGAGAGGCGGTACTGCCCGGGCATGGAGGGGATCTCCTCGGCGATGCCCTCCCCGGGGCGCACGAACAGCGGCGCCACCAGCCGATCGGCTGATAGGTCCACTTCGGCCAGCATGTCGCGGACGGCCTGTCGGCTTCGGAGGCGGCGCAGGCGTCTCGCCGGAAACATCGAACCCATGGGTGTCCTCAATGGAGCGGGCAGGGGATGTCACGGTTTCTCCCCCCGCGAAGTTTGCGGATTATAGCAGAATGCACGATTCCCAAGAAGCCAAATTCGCCATACTTGCGCTCAATGTGGTGTCTTTTCTCGAATTGGCGGGGCGGCTGGGCGTATTGGGGGACTCGCTACCACATTTCCCGCAGTCGGGCTGCAATGTCCGTCGAGGTCTCGATCTGCGAGGGGGCGTCGTTGGCGTCGTCGTCGTTGCGGGAGAGTACGTCCATGGTCTCGCGGACGTCGTCGGTGAGGAAGCGGCAGAGTTGGGCGTAGCTGTGGGCGTCTCCGCGGCGGTGCTTGGTGTGGTAGTACCGCATCGGCCAGGCGACATAAAGGAAGTCTTTCGCGCGGGTCATGGCTACGTAGGTCAGGCGGAGTTCCTCCTCGATTTCCTCGGCGCTGCCGGTGGCCATGTCCGAGGGCAGGTTTCCGTCGGCGGCGTGAATGAGGTACACCGCGTCCCACTCGCAGCCCTTGGCCGAGTGGATGGTCGAGAGGATCAGATAGTCCTCGTCGATCATCGGGACGCCGGCCAAATCGCCGGTGCTGCTTGGCGGGTCGAGGATGAGCTCGGAGAGAAACTGCCTCGTGCTGCGGTGGGTGCTCGCCAGCTCCCCGAGGTGCTCGAGGTCGGCGCAGCGGGGCTCGGGGTTTTCGTACATTCGCCGGACGATCGGCTGGAGGAAGCGGGCGATCCGCTCGATGAGCATCGCGGGGGGCTGGGATGCGAGCTTTTTCAGCTCGGCCAACAGCTCCGCGAGCGATTCCATCGCCTGCTTCGCTGCCGGCGGGGGGGTGAACGTCGCGATGGCCGAGGCGTCGGCCCCTTGGCGTTGCACGTGGGAGAACGCCTTGGCCGCCGTCACCGGTCCCACACCGTCCAGCAGTTGCAGCAGGCGGAACCACGCCATCTCGTCGGAGGGGTTCTCCACGATGCGCAGCACCGCCAGGAGGTCCTTGACGTGGGCGGCTTCGAGGAACTTCAACCCGCCGTACTTCACGAACGGAATGCTCCGCTCCTGCAGCGCCAGCTCCAGCGAAGCCGAGTGCGACGACGCGCGGAACAGCACCGCCTGCTGCTTGAGCGGGACGCCCTGTTCGTAGTGGGCCAGGATCCGCTCGATGATCGCGTCGTCCTGGTCGGACTCGTCCTTGCACGTGATCAACTGCGGCGGCTGACCGGCAGGTCGATCGGACCAGAGCTCCTTGGCGTATCGCTGCGTCGCCTGGGAGATCAGCCGATTGGTCGTCGTGAGAATCCGCCCGGTCGAGCGGTAGTTGCGGTCCAGCGTGATCCGGCGGACCTGGGGGAACTGTTTGGGGAAATCCAGCATGTTCCGCACCGTGGCCGACCGGAACGAGTAGATGCTCTGGGCGTCGTCCCCGACGACCATGATGTTGGCGTTGTGCTTTCGCATGCCGCGCAGAATGGCCGCCTGCACGAGGTTGGTGTCCTGGTACTCGTCGACCAGGATGTGATCGAATCGGCCTCCCATCTCCTCGGCGATCGCGTCGTTCTCCAGCAGGATCGCCCAGTAGTGCAGCAGATCGTCGTAGTCCAGCACGCTCTGGCGCTGCTTGGTCTCCACGTAGGTCCGGAACAGCTCGGCCAACTCCTTCTGCCAGCGAACGCACCAGGGGTAGTACTTCGTGAGCACCTCCTCGAGCGAGGCCCTGCCGTTCATCCGACGCGAGTAGATCGACAGGCAGGTTCTCTTCCGCGGGAACCGGGCCGTCTTCGCGGAGAGATTCAACTCGTGGCGGATCACGTTCATCAGGTCGGCGGCGTCGGACTGGTCCATGATTGTGAACTGCTCGGAGAGACCGGCGGGCTTGGCGTAGAGACGCAACAGACGATTGGCGATCGCGTGGAACGTCCCGCCCCAGACTCGACCGGCGAGCGAACCCTTCTCCGCTGCGGCGCTGCCGGCCCGGCGGAGCATCTGCTCCGACGCACGGCGGGTGAAGGTCAGCAGGCAGATGCGCTCGGGTTTGACGCCACGATGGATCAGCTCGGCCACGCGATAGGCGAGCGTGCGCGTCTTGCCCGATCCCGCACCGGCAACGACGAGGACCGCCCCCTCCCCGGCGAGAACCGCTTCTCGCTGGGCCGGGTTCAACTCGTCCTGCCATCGCTGGGAGTCGCTCATCTCGCCGCCTTGCTCGCCGGGTAAGGGCACCGAACCATTCGACCCTGCAGGGTACCCGAACAACCTGCGAACGTCAATGACGCTATCCGACCAACCAGACCGCCGGGCACGTCAAAGGGAAGAAAAACTGGGACAAAGTTCCTGTTGACACGCCGTCCTGATACCGATATTATGAACACATGATCATAATGTCGATCGCGTGGATCGGCAAGGAGACCCCATGGCCAGGCCGTTCAAGAATCGTCAGATTACTGCAGGACCCGCCGCCACGGTCTACAAGCCGGCCGGCGTTCCCGCAGGGCAACTCCAGTGGCAGACATTGGCGCTGGACGAGCTGGAAGCGATTCGCCTCGCCGACGCCGACGGGCTCCCCCAGGAGGAGATCGCTGAGCGGATGGGCGTTTCGCGCCCGACCGTCTCGCGGATTCTCACCCGGGCCCGTCGGACCATCGCCCAGGCCCTCACGCGGGGAGAGGCCCTGCAGATCGAGGGCGGGCCGGTGGAATTCTCCGCCGGCGGCCCTCAGGGTGGGCGGGGCGGCCGCGGACACGGCGGCCGGGGGCATGGCGGTCGGGGTCGGCGACGAGGCCGACGCCGTGGACGAGACGCATAACCAATCGGGCGACAACGCCCGGGAAGGAGCAGGACAATGCCAGGTTTCAATGGAACAGGACCGAATGGACAGGGACCGATGACCGGCGGTGGCAGGGGCTTTTGCGCCCAGCCGCAGACCGGCCAGACCCCGCAGACTCCCAACCAGCAGGACAACCAGGCCGAGAACCCGCAGGCCGACATCCCCGCCGGTCCGGGTGGCGTGGTGTACGGACTGGGACGGGGCGGGCTGCCTCGCGGCGGCGGGCGAGGGCGATGCTTCGGCGGCGGGCGAGGGTTCGGCCGAGGGGGCGGGCGAGGACGCGGCAGGGGACGCCGCTGAACAGGGCCCCTCTGGACAATCCCATTGCTGTTCCGCCTCCGCGCGACAGACCCGTTGCGGAGGCGGTTCTATGCTTGTGGCGGCTGGGCGGACTTGGGCTGATCGACGCGGGGGAGGGGTTGTTTCTGCCCATCCTCGTCGACGTGCACGAACGTCACCGTTGTGGAGAAGATACTTTTTTCCGCCGCGGCGCCCGGCGCGTCGCAGAAGATCTCCACTGAGTATGTCACGGAGGTGTTGCCGTGACGGGTCGGGAGGATGTGGAACCGCAGAATGGACCCGCACGGGGCGGGGTGTTTGAAGACGATATCGTCCATGGCGATCGTCACCAGTCGGCAGCCTGGATAGTCTCTGCTGGCGGCGAGGTAGGCGAACTCGTCGACCCACTGAAGCATCGCCCCGCCAAACAGCAGGCCGTGATGGTTGAGGTGTCGGGGGCGGACGATCGTATAGTTGTTCATGCGGTTCTCCTTGGTGTGGGTGCGATTCTACCGCGCCGCGGGCGTCGGGCAAGGGCGAGCGTCGGGTCGGTTGCTTGACCGGCTCAGGGCGGCGGCGCTATAATCCGCCCACGCGGGGGGTTTCCCGCCGACTCGAGCAGAGGAGCGCAATGTGAACGCACGACGTCTGACCGCCGCAGCGATGTTGGTTCTACTCTTCGCCGTCGTGCTGTCGGCCGGCGGGTGCGATGGCAAGCCGGTCATTTACTCCGACGTGCCGCGCCCGCTGCACCTGCTGCTGCCGCGGGATATGAAGTTCCACTTCTTCACGAAGACCAATCGCACCTTCGACGAGCAGTCCGGCGGGGTGCGCGGGATGGAAGTGTATCTCCAGATGCTCGACGCCTACGACGACGCGAACAAGGCCTTCGGGACCTTCCGCATCGAGATGTACTCTCACAAGCCGAACGCCACCGACCCGCGCGGTGAGCAGGTCGCGATCTGGACCGTGGACCTGACCGACGCCGAGAAGAACCTCCGCCATTGGGACGGAAACGCCCGGGCGTACCGCTTCAAGCTCGAATGGGCCCGCGGCGTGCCGGTCGGCCAGAAGTTTGTGCTGGTGGCGGTGTACTCCAGCCCGTTCCGCAAAGACCGCCTGACCGCCCGGCAGGTCTTCATCTCCGGGGAGTGACGATCATGCCCAAGACTCTCAGCAAGCTCACTGTGTTGGCCGTCGTCTGGGGGTTGGCGCTGCTGGTGGTGGGTTGTGGCGGGCCGAAGTTCTCCCGCGTGAATTACGAAACGATCTATCTCGGCCAGCCCGCCGACGCCGTGGAGGACAAACTCGGCGAGCCCACCAGCCGCGAAGAGCAGACCTGGATCTACGTCAACGACGAGCCATGGTACCGGGCGGTGATCGAGTTCGACGACGGCCGGGTTGCCGACAAACAGTGGTGGTGGACCCGCCCGTGACGCGGCGGCGTTCTATCCCCCA
>JBKHCL010000180.1:0-3979 GCA_046541875.1 Phycisphaerae bacterium
CTCCTGCAAACGGTTCTGCGCTTTCCATCCCCCACCTGACGGTGGGGGCTTTTTCGTCGCATTGGCATCCTGCCCATGAGTGCACGGCCTGGAAGGCTGTGCCACAACCGTAGGGCCCGCAACTTGTTGCGGGCGGAAGGCCTCCTGCAAACTATCGCCCACCTTACGGCGTGGCCTTCTGTATGCCGGGGGCGATTTCTTCCCGATCCATCCGTCAACGCGCCGCTTGGCGAATCACCCAAAAGATGTCGCAACACAACCTTCAGGATCGCAGCGCGAAACGCACCGGCTGGGTGACCCAGGCGACCACGGGCTCTCCGTCGCGACGGGCGGGTCGGAAACGGGCACGTTTCATGGCGCGGAGGGCTTCGGCGTCCAGCGGGGCCACCCCGGAGGATTTCACGATTTCCACAGCCCCCACGCTGCCGTCGGCCAACACGCGAACGCGAAGCACCACAACCCCCTCCTGCCCGCGGTGCACACATTGGCGCGGATACCGGGGCGAGGGCGGGTCGGTCAGCGTCGCATCGCGAACGCCCTGCCTGGCCGGCGCCGAAGCAGCAACAGATGTCGAGGCGTCGGCCTTGCTCTCGACCGGCTCGTGGGGGACCTCCGGCAGGTCAGCCGCCGGCGTCGACGGCAAGACAGGCCGGTTGGCCGGCGAATCGGACGTCTGCGAGATCGGCCGCTGCCGCGTCGGTCGATGACGGGCCGCCATCTCGGACAATGGCTCCTCTGTCGACACGTCCGAGGGGGGGGGCTCAACCGGGACTGCCTTGGCGGTCGAAGTGTTGGACATTGTCGCCCGCGCGGCGTCCGCCGGGGCAGAGGCGGACGCCGTCACGGGTTCCGGGAGATCCGACTGTTTGGGCTTGTACGTCGGCCGATGGTCCGGAGAGGGCGGGGTGACCGGGTCCGTCGGCGGTAGAATCGTCAGCGTAATCTCCCCGCCGGAAACATCCAGCCTGGGAGGGGTGGTCCAGCGATCATCCATGTCGATCGACGGGCCGCGCAGCGCGCAGGCCGCCCACAGAAGCGTGTGGGCGGCAAGGCTGAGGACCCACCCAGCCAACACGGCAAGGCGATGCCCTCGGCCACGCGCTGTGCACAAGGGTTTCGTCAGAACTTCACCTCCATGCCGATCTTGAGATTCGCGCCAGGCTGGTTCACGCCCGACCCGTGAATGCGGTAATCGCGGTTGGTCAGGTTCTCCACGCCGGCCCAGACGTTGACATTCTTGTTCACGCGCCATCCGCCACGAAGATCGATCACGTTGTACCCCGGCGTTCCGCCCGGCGGAATGCGCTGGGTATCGCCGCTGTCACGGGTGGACAGTTCATCGGCTTTGCCTGCGATCGTCCAGACCGCCTCGGCCCAGAGGTCGCCGTCGGGGTGCTCCCAGCGAAGGCCGACGCGACCGGTGGGGGGCATCAGACGGCTGAGGGGCTCGTCCCGCTTGATCGGGGCGGAGGTGGGGAACGTGGATGTTTCACCGTACAGCCAGGTGAAATCGCCGAAGACCGACCACTCGTCGTGGACCTGCACCGCGCCGGCGAACTCCACACCGTGAACGTAACCCTTGCCGACGTTCTTCTTGGTGACCTCGGTCTCGCCGTCCACCACATTGCCCGTGGGTGTGCGAAGGATCATGTCGTCAATGCAGGTGTAGTAGTAGCCGACCTGGCCGGAGAAGCGGTCCCAGTCGACCTTCACGCCGGCTTCTCCGGTGATATACCGTTCGGGATCCAGCCCGGGGGCGGGCGTCTCGAAGTCCCCTGTGCGGGCCGAGTCGTGCCGCGCCACATCCGAAAGGTTCGGCGCCCGGAAGCCCTGCGAAACGCCGCCGAACAAGGCCACCCGCTCCTGGGGATCCACGAACCAGCGGAGGCGAGCACTACCCACCAAAGCGTCCCAACTGTCGTTGACAGCCATGACCTCGCCGGTGTCGGGGTTCTCGACATTGTTGGCCTTGGCCCGGGCGTACGTATACCGCCCGCCGAGCGTGAGCATGGCCCGGTCGCCGATGGGCATCTCGTTCTGCACGAATGCCCCGAGCAGGTCGTAGCTGGCGTCGTCCCCGATGGGGCCCTGAATGCCCTCGCTGGCAAAGCTGCCGTCGGCTGCGTAACTCCGCTGGAAACTGTGCACGCAGTCGTGATACCACTCAGCCCCGTAAGTCCACTTACCGATCGGCGAGGGCGAGACGAACTGGGCGGAAAGCCCCAGCGTGTGGACGTCAAAGCCTTGGTGGTCGCGCCGCCCGTCGGCACGGAGACGCTTGCGGTGCTCGCCGGTGTACTGGTAACTCCCGGTGATCTGGAACTCGTCCAGGAAACCACCGATGTCCTTGCGCCGGTAGCGCAGATAGCTGACGGTGTGGTCCTGGTCGAAGACGCGCTGCAACTCGTTGCCGACCGTCGTGCCTTGCCACGACAAGCCGTAAATGGTCTTATGGCTGCGCCAGATGTCGTTCTGCGAGAGGTCATAGAAGGCGAAGGTCAACTCGTCGTGCGGACTCATGCGGTAGAGAATCTTCACGTCGCCGGTCCACTCGTCGTACCCGGTGTGCTTCTGCGGGCCGACAAACCGACCGCCGTCGACGTCGCCAAAGTGCTTGAACGTTCCGCCGACCAGAATCGCCAACTCGTTGCCCCAACTGGCGCCATACTCAGCCCGCACCGAATGACTCCGCTCGGCCGAGGCGTATCGGTAAATCAGCCTCCGTTCCTGCTGGAAACCCTCGCCCCAGCCCAGCCAGCCACGCGTGATGGCGTTGACGGCCCCGCCAATCGCGTCGCTGCCGTACAGCACCGACCCCGGACCTTTCACCACCTCCATCCGGTCGATCACGTACGGGTCCACGGTGTTCCAGTACTGGTTCGGACCAGGCCGATAGACCGAATTGTTCAGCCGAACGCCGTCCAACATCAACAGCGTGCGGAAACTCGTGAACCCCCGGATGTACGGTGACCCGTGGCCGTGGGCGGTCTTCTGCACCATCACGCCGGGCGTCTCGCTGAGCGCCTCAGGCAGCGTGCGAGGCTGGCGGTTCGTGGAGAACTCGCCCATCGGAATCCGATCCACAAGATACGGCGCCTCCATGCCCTCGATCTCGCTGCGGGTGGCCGTCACGACCAGCTCCCGCAACCAGCTCCGCTTGGCGGCGGGTGTCTGATCGTCTTTGCCCGAGGCAGCATTGGCGTCCCCGTCCGCCCACGCACAAGCCGCCCCACACAACAACACACCCAACAGCACCCCTGCTGCCATCCGACCCGTTCGAACCGCCATGTAACCGTTCCTTTCCTCTGTGTAACCACACCGCTCCCGTCGCCTCCGAAGCGTCGGGACACGTGCATAATATTGCAACCCCCATGCCATTGGATCAACGAGCCTGCATCTGTCTGTAAGTCCTTTTGTTGCAACTGTGTTGGTGTCGAGGAACACCTGCCGGGCACTACTGCCTGCACACATAAAGGGCCTTACTGCACACAAGATGGGCTTTCCAACCAGCGCACAGAGAAACGCGACCTTCCGGGTTGACCGAGGCAGACCAAGACGTGTGGCGTCTTACTGTGCAGTATACGACATTTTCTGGGGGGATCCTTCCGCTGATCGAGCATCGGTCCCGAGTCTCAGACACGCTCGGGCTGATCGGGGCGGGGCATGACTGAACGGGGGAGAGTAAGCAGGGCGAAGCGAACCACAGACCGCTCTGCCCCATTATCCTGTCGCACACTACTGCGCATCAATCTGGCCGATGGCGCTTGCATCGACGCCGATGGCAGGTATGATAAATCGTCGACGCACGCGTAGCTCAATTGGATAGAGCATCGGTCTTCGGAACCGAGGGTTGGGGGTTCGAGTCCCTCCGCGTGTATTGCACATCAGGGACCTGCCACGGCGGGTCCCTTTTGCATGCGCTCGCGATCCGACGCCCCAACAGCAACCCCCCCCGCCTGCGGGCAGGCTTTTTGCGGCA
>JBKHCL010000069.1:0-16531 GCA_046541875.1 Phycisphaerae bacterium
GGCGGGGGCGCCCAATACACCCGTCGACCTGCCGGCCCGCAGGGCGGCGGTGGCGGAGGCTACGGCGGCCCGCAGGGCGGAGGCGATTACGGCGGCCCGCAGGGCGGGGGCGATTATGGCGGCCCCCAGGGCGGCGGCGACGAACCGGCCCCTCCGGATTACGGCGGTGGTGGCGAGGAAGACATCCCGTTCTAGCAACCGCCCGTGGCGAGAAGCTGGAACAGACCGGACAACAACAGGCAACGATTTCACAAGGAACACCCCATGGCAAGACAGACGAACAAGCGACCGGGAAAGCGTAAGCGTAAATCCCGTTTCCAGGAACAGGCCAAGTGCCGCTTCTGCCGGGACAAGGTCAAAGAGGTGGACTACAAGGACATCCCCGTGCTGACGAAGCTGACCACCCAGCAGGGCAAGATGTTCTCCCGCAAGCGTAGCGGGAACTGTGCAAGCCATCAGCGGTCCGCCAAGCGGGCGATCAAGCGTGCGAGGTTCCTGGCCCTGCTGCCCTACGTGGGCTGAGTCTCCAACCCCGCCCAACCACGAGGACACCACGATGAAAGTGCTGCTACGCAGAAACGTCCGCAACCTCGGGCAGATCGGCGAAGTCGTCGACGTCAAACCCGGGTATGCGAGAAACTACCTGATTCCCCAGCGTCTGGCCCTTCAACCGTCCGAAGGCAACCTCAAGCGCGTCGAGGCCGAGAAGGCCGCCTATCTCGAACAGCTCGCCAAGCAGCGCGAGCAGCTCGAGGCCCGCGCAAAGGTCATCGACGGCACGGAAGTTACCATCTCCGCCCGCGCCAACGAGGAAGGCCATCTCTACGGATCGGTCGGGCGGGCGCAGATCACCTCTGCCCTCGCCGAGGCAGGCAAGTTCGTCGAAGAGCAGGACATTGAGCTTGACGAGGCCATCCGTGAACTGGATAAATATGATGTGACGATCCGGTTCGATCAGGACGTCTCGGCGACGGTGCATGTCTGGGTCGTTCCGATCCGTGAGGAAGGGCTGGACACGCCTCCCCCGCCCATGCCCGGCGAGCCGGCCGACGAGGCCACCCTCTCCGAGGCACCGGGCGAAGCGGGACAGGCCGAGCCCGTCGGCGAAGAAGAGTAACACCCGAATACACACCACCCGGTAACGGGCGCCCCCGCCGGGGGGCGCCCGACCGGCTGTGGTTTCTCCAGGGACGGACATGGCTGGCATTGACACGCCCAATTCAGGGACGTTCACGCCCCGCGAACAGTCCGCCGACAACCGCGTCCCCCCTCACGATGTGCAGTCCGAGGCGTGCGTCCTCGGATCGATGATTCTCGACGCCACGAGCATCGACGTGATCGTGCAGATGCTCAAGGCCGAGCAGTTCTACCGCCCCGCCCACGGAATGCTGTACTCCTCTTTGGTGGAGATGCGCGACGCCCGCAAGCCCATCGACCTGGTAGCCGTCCGCGAGGAACTGGACCGCAAGAAGGTCCTCGACGACATCGGCGGGGTCGAGTATCTCGTCGCCCTGGTCGAGGGCGTGCCCAACGCCGCCAACGCCGAGTATTACGCCACCGTCGTTCGCGACAAGGCCCTGCTGCGCAATCTCATCACGGTCGGCACGGACATCGTTCGCGAGGCGTACAACTCCCACGAAGAGCCCCGCGTTGTGGTGGACCGCGCCGAGCAGGCGATTTTCGACGTGGCCTCCGACAGTGTCGGCCAGGACGTTCACGGCGTGCGATCGCTGATCCAGCAGACCTTCGAGATACTCGAAAACCGCGACGGCGCCGTCGTCACCGGGCTGCCCACGCAATACGACCGCCTCAACGAGGTCACCTGCGGCTTCCAGGAAGGTGAGATGATCATCCTCGCCGCCCGCCCTTCGATGGGCAAGACCTCGCTGCTGCTGAACCTCGCCGAGTACATCGGCGCCGTCGAGCACGTGCCCATCGCGTTTTTCTCGCTGGAAATGAGCGGCCAGCAGATCGCCCAGCGTCTGCTCTGCTCCTACGCCCAGTTCGACATGCAGCGGATGCGCCGCGGAAAGATCGGCGACGAGGACTGGACCCGCCTGCACATGGTGGCCGATGAGTTGCTCGAAGCCCCCATCTACATCGACGATTCGCCCATGCTCACCATCACCCAACTCCGCGCCAAGGCCAGGCGACTGAAGGCGGCCTACGACATCAAGTGCCTGTTCATGGACTACCTCCAGCTGATGACCTACAGCGGCCGGGCCGACAGCCGGGCCGTCCAGATCGGCGAGATCTCCCAGGGAATCAAGGCGCTGGCACGCGAACTGGAGATTCCGGTGGTCACCGCCGCCCAGCTCAACCGCGGACCGGCCGACCGTCCCAGCCACCGTCCCCGCATGAGCGATCTGCGGGAATCGGGCAGCATCGAGCAGGACGCCGACGTGGTCATGCTCCTCCACCGCGAAGACTACTATCACCGCGGCGAACCGGACTATCAGCCCAACAACATCACCGAGTTGATCATCGCCAAGCAGCGAAACGGACCCACCGACGTGATTCCGCTGGTGTTCCGCCCGGACTGCACGCGGTTCGAGCCGGCCGCCGCGGAGAGCTTCCACCCCGCAGGCTGACGGATCGCGTTCGCTGCTAAAGTTGCGTCGCCGCAGGTCGATATATTCGCTGGCCGGTTGCGGCGGAACACTGTGATGCGGCGGGCAACTCTGGCGCACCTCCGTCGCTCCCGGCCGACTTATTTTCCCCTCCCCCACCCAGGCCCAACCGCTATTCAGGCCGACAGGTATTCCCCCGCCCGACCTGTGGCGACTCTCACAGCGCATAAAAACGGCGCCAAGGCTGAGGCCCCTCGGCGCCGCGGAGATACCGCTTCTTTTGCAGCGAAGGCTGAGGCGTCCCTCGCCAACAGGAAGGAGAAGCGGATGCTGAGGCTGGTTGTGATATCACGGTGAGCTGCGAAACGCGAAAGACCCCTTCAACCAACTCGCCGGCCTTCCCACGTTCGCCCTCTGCCCTGATAGACGCATATTACCATGTCTTGTTCTTCTATTTCAGTGGTTAAATCATGATTTCGATGCACTTTTCGCAAAAACGCCCAGCGAACATGTTCATACGCCATAATCTGGGTGATTTTTTGGCTTTTTGCGCACCCGCAAAATACAAAGACGACGCAAAGGCGGAGGGAGACCTCTGCGTCGCCGGTTGCCGCCTTCCACGAACGCCGGCCAAGTCGGCCTGCATCCGGAGGCAGCTGCGGACTCTCGCATGCTGCATCGGGGAGGTCGCGTCTGACCTCCTATGATTTCAGACGCCCCGCGGCGGGACATGTTCGCTCCCAACGCCGATCGATGAGGGATTTTCCATTCGGGCGGGCGAGTGGTCTTCCCGAGCGTGTGCGGCGAAACGTGATTGACTTTGCCCCCTGTCGGACGTATTGTCGCCGCACGACCGCGCGGCGTTTTCTGGAAGCGTGGCCGACGTCGCAGAATACCGCGAACGGGCGAACGGACACGTCCGGGGGTACGCATACTGATGCAGACGCGAACGACAGGACTCCTGCTGGCAGCGACGATGCTCGCCCTGCTCACCCCGGCGGCGAGTTCGCAGGAAACCGATACGATCAGCGACATCCGGATCGAAGGAAACGAGCACTGGTCGGACCGGATCATCGCTTCACTGATCCGCGCCCGCGCCGGGCAGGAATACAACGAGCAGGTCATCAAGCAGGACCAGAAGCGCCTGCTCGACAGCGGCCGATTCGAGAGCGTCGTTGTCTCGCGGAAGGTGGGCACCGACGGGGTGGTCGTCACGATCACCGTCAAGGAGCACCCCCCGATCCGGTCGATCCGCTTCATCGGCAACCGGCAGATGCAGGCCAACGAGCTGCGCAAGGAGTTGCCCTTCGGCGTGGGCGATCCGCTGAGCAAGACGACCGCCCGCAACGGGCAGCAGGCGATCCTCAGCGTCTACCGTAACGCCGGGTATCACGCCGCCGAGGTCGTCGCCGACCCTGAAGCCCTCAAAGACAACAAGCTGCACTTCGTCATCGACGAGGGCCAGCGTGCCTTCGTCCGCGAACTCAAGATCAAGGGCAACGACTACTTCAGTTCGTTCTGGCTTCGCCTGAAGATGGGGCAGACGGTACGATTCTGGCCGTTCGTGACCGGTGCCTACAATCCCGAGCAGGTCCAGCGCGACCTGGTGACCATCCGCAACATGTACATCGAAGAGGGGTTCCTCGACGTGGAGGTAGGCAGGCTTCCCCCGGAATTCAGCGACTCCCGCCGTCGCGTGACGCTGACCATCGTCATTCGCGAAGGTCCCCGGTTCCGCGTGAACAAGCGGCTGTTCAAGGGCAACACCGTCTTCAGCGACGACGAGCTCCGTGGCCGACTGCAGTTGGAGCGTGGTGACCATATCACCGGCGAGCGTCTTGCCGCCGACGAGGCCGCCGTCCGCGACACCTACGGCGAGGTGGGCTTCATCAACGCCCGGGTGCAGACGCGCCGGATCTACCTCGACCCCCAGGGCGACCCACCGGCCTGGGCCCAAGGGCTCGACGAGGGTAAACCCGCCCTGGTGAACCTCGAATACACCATCACCGAGCAGGACCAGTATAACGTCGGGAAGATCGAAATCCACGGCAACCGGGTCACCCAGGCCCGTGTTATCCGGCGCGAGTTGAGCTTCTACCCCGAGCAGTTGTACGACACGGTCGCGGTGCAGAAGTCCAAGCGTCGCCTGGAGGAAATGTTCATCTTCAACGAGGTGAAAATTCTCCCCACGGGCAATGAGCCCCGCGTCCGCGACGTGCTCGTGGAGGTCACCGAAGGCTACACCGGGCGGTTCGCCATCGGGGCTGCCGTCAACTCCAACTCCGGACTGGTCGGGCAGATTTCCGTCACCGAGCGGAACTTCGATATTCTCTCCTGGCCGAGCTCCTGGAGCGACGTGGCCGAGGGAACAGCCTTCCGGGGCGGCGGACAGATGTTCAAGATTTCCGCCGAGCCCGGTGCGGAGCTGAGCCGATTCTCCGTGGAATGGCGCGAGCCGGCCCTGTTCGACAAGCCCTACGCCCTGGGCGTCGAGGCGTATCTCTACACCCGCGAGCGGTCCAACTATGACGAATCGCGATACGGGGCCATGGTCAGTCTGGGTCATCGCTTCCCGAACCGCTGGTACGGCGAGGTCGCCGCCCGCGCCGAACAGGTGAAAATCGACAGCCTCAGCAGCTCGGCCCCGCCGGAAGCATTCGCCGACGAAGGCAGCCACTTCATGCCGGCCGTCAAGGGCTCGCTGATCCGCGACCGCACGGACAGCCGTTGGCTTCCCTCCCGCGGTGATCGGCTCATGTTCAGCTACGAGCAGATCATGGGCGACTACAACTACGGCGTGATCGACACCGACTACCGACGTTACCACACGCTGTACGTGGACGCCTTCGACCGCAAGCACATCATCGCCGGACGCGTGAACGCCGCATACATCGTGGGCGACGCGCCGATCTTCGACCGCTTCTACGGCGGCGGGATCGGGTCGGTGCGAGGCTTCCAGTATCGCGGGATCTCCCCGCGTTCGACCGGCACGGACGAACCGATCGGCGGCGACTTCCTGTTCTACGCGGGCACGGAGTATTCCTTCCCGCTGGTGGGCGAACAGCTGCGCGGGTTGGTGTTCCTGGATTCGGGGACCGTCGAGCGGGACTTCGAGTTGACGACCTACCGGATTGCCGCCGGGTTCGGACTGCGATGGACCATCCCGTTCTTCGGGCCGGTCCCGATGAGCCTGGACTTCGCCTTCCCGCTGGCGTCCGACGAGAACGACGACGAGCAGATCTTCAACTTCGCCGTCGGCTGGACGTTCTGAGACATTCTGGGGGTTGGCCCTGATCACCCCGCGAAACTCATTGAAGCCATTCGCGCCGCGCTGGTACACTACGCCCCGCGGCGAGCCCCGCACCGGAGTGGGGGTCGCCGGCAGACATTCGAACCATGGACGGGCAAGACACGAATCGCCCCCGACGCCCCGAGAGGATCCGAGATCATGAAGAAGTACACCGCATTCACACTGGTTGCCGCTGCCCTGTTGCTGGGAGGACTCGTTCTGAACGATTCGCTCGCTCAGCCCCGCGCCTCCAAACCCTCCGCACGCCGCATCGCGGTATGCAACGTTTTCACGATCTACCAGAACTACCAGAAGGCCAAGGACAACCTCGCAAGGCTTAACGAGCAGAAGAAGACCATCCAGACCGAGGTCCAGACCCGCATGAAGAAGGCCCAGGAGATCGCCGACACGCTCAAGAGCGGGATGATCAAAAAGGGCTCGAAGGCATACGAGCAGCAGGTTCAGGAGATGATGCGCATCCAGATGGAGACCCAGGCATGGGAAAAGCTCCAGACGCAGCTGGCGATGCGACGTCACCAGACGATGACGCGCAAGATGGACGACGAGATCATGGCCGCCGTCAGCAAGGTTGCCGGCGAGTACGGCATGGACGTGGTGATGACGCCGGACGCCACCGCCGACGAGGAAGAAGCCGACGTCCTGGAGCGCATCGGTCGGCGGACCATCCTGTACTGGTCGGACCGCGTGGACATGACCGACGCCGTCCTCAAACGACTCAACGACGCCTACAAGAACAGCAAGTAACCGCCCCGCCGGGCAACCGGTTCGGACCCGGAGGAGTCACGGATGAACCCCCCGTCCAAAACGGCCCGCCAGATCGCCGACCTCGTCGGCGGCAGCGTGGAAGGCGACGAGAGTGTGCAGGTCCACTGGATCGCTCCGGTCGACCAGGCCGGCGAAGGCCAACTCACCTTCGCCGCGGACGAGAAATACGCAGCCAGGCTCGCCGAGTCCGGCGCATCGGCGGCGATCGTGGGCGACAAACCCGAATCGGCCCCGATGACGCTGATCCGGGTGGACAACGTACAGGCCGCCGTCGCGACGTTGCTTTCGGCGATGGTCCCCGAGCCTCCCGCCCCGCCGCCCGGTGTGCATCCGTCGGCCGTCGTGGATGACTCGGCGACCGTGGACCCGTCGGCTTCGGTGGGCCCGTGCGTGACGGTCGGCCCGGAGGCGACGGTCGCTGCCGACGTGGTCCTGTTGGCCGGCGCCCGCGTGGGGATCGGCGTCACCCTTGGTCGGCAGAGTCGCATCTGCGAGAACGCCGTCATCGCCAACGGCTGTCACGTCGGCAGCCGATGCATCATCGGGCCCAACACGACGATCGGCTTCACGGGATTCGGATATTTCACGCAGGACGGCGTGCATCACCTCATCCCACACGTGGGGGACGTGGTGATCGAGGACGACGTGGAGATCGGGGCCAACAGCTGCATCGACCGGGCGAAGTTCGGCTCGACGCGGATCGGTGCGGGCACGAAAATCGACAACCTCGTGCAGGTCGCCCACAATGTGCAGGTCGGACGTGGGTGCCTGCTGGTAGGCCAGTGCGGCATTGCCGGCAGCGTCAAGCTGGGAGAATATGTGGTGCTTGGCGGACACGCCGGCGTGCGTGATAATATCGAGATCGGATCGCAGGTGCAGGCAGCCGCCTTCAGCGCCATCGCGGCGGACATTCCCGACGGCGAGATCGTCGCGGGCATTCCCGCCCAGCCGGCCCGCAAGGCGCTGCGGGTCAGCCGATCGCAGGAGAAGCTGCCCGACCTGCTGAAGCGCGTCAAGACGCTCGAAGCGAAAGTGAAACAACTTGACCCGTCAGAAAACGCTTAAAAGCCCTGCCGTCGTGCAGGGACGTGGATTGTTCAGCGGCGAGCCGTGCAAGCTGACGATCAAGCCGGCCGAGCCCAACGCCGGACTGGCCTTCCTGCGCACGGACCTCTCCGAGTCGCTCGCCGTGCCCGCCCACGCCGATCAGCTCGCCAAGCGAGCCCGCCGCACGTCGCTCATGGACGGCAATACCAGCATCGAAACCGTCGAGCACGTCCTCTCAGCCATCTGGGGGCTGGGCATCGACAACGCGACCATCGAGGTGACCGCCGCCGAGACGCCGTCGATCGACGGATCGGCCGACCCGTTCGCCAAGGCGCTGCAGGAGGCGGGCATCGAAGAGCAGGACGTCGACCGCCAGCCGTACCTCATCACCGAACCGGTGAGTGTCTCGGAGGGCAACGCCATGCTCGCCGCCCTTCCGGGCCCGAGCGATTCCCTGGACATCCTCTACGAGCTGGACTACCAGGATATCTCCGCCGGCGTGGGCAAGCAGGTCTGCAGCTTCCGCCTCGGACGGGACGACTACCTCCGGCAGATTGCCCCGGCCCGCACGTTCGTACTGGAGTCCGAGGCGAACGAACTCCGCGCCAAGGGCATCGGCGAACACCTCTCGGCGAAGGATCTCGTCGTGATGACCGACGATGGCCCGCTGGACAACGAACTCCGCTTCGAGGACGAAAACGCCCGCCACAAAATCTGCGACCTCATCGGCGATCTGGCACTGGTCGGGCGTCGGCTCTGCGGGCGCATCGTCGCCTGCCGCAGCGGTCATGAGCTCAACCACGCCCTGGCGCGCAGGCTTATCGAGACCATCGAGGACCAGCAGCAGGCCGACCGTCTCTCGGGCGAGCCGGTGATGGACATCCGCAAGATCATGCGTCTGCTGCCTCACCGCTATCCGTTCCTGATGGTGGATCGTCTGATCGAGCTGGACGGCGATCGCAAGGCCGTCGGTGTCAAGAACGTGACGATCAACGAGCCCTTCTTCCAGGGCCATTACCCCTCCCAGCCGATCATGCCCGGCGTGCTCGTGCTGGAGGCCTTGGCGCAACTTTCGGGCATTCTCCTCTCGCGTCGTTTGGAGCACACCGGCAAGGTGGCGTTCCTGATTGCGATGGATCGCGTCAAGATCCGCCGCCCGGTCCGCCCGGGCGACCAGGTGCTTCTGCACGCCGAGGCGTTGCACGTCCGCTCGCGGACGGGGCATACGCGGTGTTGGGCGACGGTGGGCAAGGAGACTTCCGCCGAAGCCGAGATCAAATTCATGCTCGTGGACGCCGAGCCTATCTGACGGAGCGACCCAAGACCCCATGGCAGAGATTTCCCCACAGGCAACCGTAGAACCGGGCGCCACGCTCGCCGACGACGTCGTCGTCGAGCCTTTCGCCTACATCGGCCCCGAGGTCACGCTGGAAGCGGGCTGCGTCATCAAGAACAACGCCACCGTTACCGGCAAGACCCGGCTGGGAGAAAAGTGCATCATCTTCCCGCTGGCCGTCATCGGCCCGACCGAAGACCCCGCCCAGCCACAGGGGCAGTGTGTCATCGGCGACGGCTGCTCCATTCGCGAGCACGTGACCATCTATGGCGGCAGCGACGAGCCCACCCGCATCGGGCGGGGCAACCTCATCATGATCGGCTCGCAGGTGGGCAGCGGCGCCCAGGTCGGCAGCCACGGGATCTTCGCGAATTTTACGCAGATCGACACCGCCGCGGTCGTCGAGGACTTCGTCCGCACCAGCGGGTTTTCGCACATCACCGCGGGAATGCGGGTCGGGGCGTACACGTTCATCTCGGGCTATACGCGCATCGAACGGCCGGCCCCGCCATTCGCCATGGTCCAGGGCACGCCCTGCCGGGTCCGCGGGGTCAATACGCAGAATCTCAAACGCTGCGGCTTCAACGACGCGGACATCCGGGCGCTGAAGAGCGCCTTCCGGGAAATCTACAACGGTGAAGGCGGCCGGGCCCGACCCGACGCCGTGCGCGACCTTCTGACCCGCAAGAACCTCAACTCCCACGTGCGGACGCTGGCGGAGACGATTGCATCCGCGGAGGAAATCGATGTCTGAGGTCTCGGTTACCCTGGAGGTCGATCCCTCGGCCCATGTTTCACCGCAGGCCACGCTGGGGCCCTATTGCGTGATCGGTCCGAACGTCACCATCGGTCCGCGGACGGTGCTGGAGCGTCGCGTTTCGGTGCTGGGTTCGACGTCCATCGGTTCGGACAACCACTTCGCCGAAGGCTGCGTGATCGGCGGGCTGCCGCAGGACCTCAAATACGAGGGCAGCCGAACCCGGGCGATTATCGGGCATCGCAACCGCTTCGGGCGGGAGGCGACGGTTCACATCGGCACCGAGCAAGGCGGGTTCATCACGCGCATCGGCAATGACAACGTCCTGAAAGACCGCTGCCACGTCGCCCATGACTGCTACGTGGACGATGAGACCGACCTGGGCGTGATGACCTTGCTGGCCGGTCACATTCACGTGGAGTGCGGCGCGGTGATCGGCGACATGGTCGGCCTGCACCACTTCACCACCGTGGGGCGCTACGCCCGGGTCGCTGCCCAGACGCCCGTCCGTCGCGACGTGCCCCCCTACACCGAATTCGGGCACCGGGAGGACGACAGCGTTCCCGCGGTGCGAGGCATCCACACCGAAGGCATCAACGCCGCCGACCTGAGACCCGAGGAACGTCGCGACCTCGAGCAGGCGCTGGAGGATCTGTTCTCGGACGAGACCGCCCTGCAGACGAAGATCGAGCAGATCGTGAATCTCGGGGTGGAGGGGGAAGTGGCGAGCCTGTGTGAGTTTTGTCAGCGCAGTCTGGCGGGCGTGTATGGCCGACACCGGGAGCGCGAGCGGGGCAAGATCCCGCCCGAGGCCCTGGAATGGCTCACGCCGGCTGAACGTGCATGGTTTCGGAGAAATCAGGAATGAGCTTTCGAGTCGCCGTAGTCGGAGCCGGACGCATGGGCAAGCTGCACGCCCGCGTCCTGAGTGAAATGGACAACGCCGAGTTGGTCTGCGTGGTGGACGCCAACCCCGCCACCGCCCAGGCCGTCGCCAAACAGCGCGACTGCGAAGCGCTCAGCGACGTCCGGGCCGCCGTGGACCAAGCCGACGCGGCCATCATCGCCGTGCCCACCCTGCACCACCTCGATGCAGCCCGTCCGTTCGTGCAGGCGGGCAAGCCCGTACTCATCGAAAAACCCTACACCAACGACGTCCAGGCGGGCAAGGAACTGCTGGACCTCGCCGAGAAGACCGGCACGAGCGTGCAGATCGGACACACCGAGCGGTTCAACCCCGCCGTGCTGGCCCTGCAGAAGTACGACATCCAACCCAAGTTCATCGAGGCCCAGCGCATCAGCCCGTTCACCTTCCGGTCGGCCGACGTCGGCGTGGTATTGGACATGATGATCCATGACATCGACCTGGTGCTCATGCTCGCCGGCGGGAACGTCTCGGGCATCCACGCGGTGGGCATCAACGTGCTCGGCCAATACGAGGACATCTGCAACGCCCGCCTGACGTTCGACAACGGCTGCGTCGCCAACATTACCGCCAGCCGACTGGCCATCAAGACCGAACGCAAGATGCGCATATTCTCCGAGGAGGCGTATCTCTCGGTGGACTACGCCCGCAAGGTCGGGCTCGTCGTGAACAAGTCGCAGAACCTCGACCTGATCCAGATGGCCACGGAACTGGACGTGGACGACATCGCCGAGCTCGCCCAGTCGGTGGACTACACCAAGCTGCTGAAGGTCGAGGAGCTTACGGTGGACGACTCGACCGAACCGCTGCGCGAGCAGGCCGAGGCGTTTCGGCGCACCGTGGTGGAAGGTCAACCGCCCGTGGTCAGCGCCGCCGACGGCCTGGCTGCCGTCCGGGTGGCCGAGGAGATCGTCCAACACCTGAAAGAATACAGCTGGGATGGTGAGGGCGGCAATCGCACGGGGCTGAACCTCATCCAGCGGGACTGACCGTCCGCACAGAACACGGGCCCGCACCTCCCGAGGCGCGGGCCCATTGATTGCGCCCATGCTACAACGCTAATGCCGGTGGAACCTTTCCTCGGCCAGCTGGAGCACCTTGGTGAGAAAGTCCTCGGATCGCTGGACATTTGCGTTCTCGTAGAGGTGCGAGAAGTACTCCTCGTGCAACGCCTTCTCCTGCTTGCTTCGGAGCTTCTCGGCGATGCTCTTCTGGGCCTCCTCAAAGGGGGCCACGCGGGCCTCGTCCACCTCGACCGCTTTTGCGATGAACAGGGCTGAGTCGGTCTCGATGATCTCGCTGACCTCGTCTTCCTTCATCTCAAACAGCGCCTTGTCGACCGGCTTGACCGCAAACTCGCCCTGCCCCATTTTCGGCCAAAGCCCGCCCTTCCCGCGTCGCGGGCCCTTCGAAATATCCTTGGCCACCTCGGCAAACGTCTCGCCGTTCCGGATCCGGTCCATCGCCTTGCGGGCAGTCTTCATCGCATCGGCCTTGCTCTGGTCATCGTCGCCGCGCGGGATCGTGATCAGCCGAAACTGCACACGTTTGGGCGAGGCGAACTCGTCCTGGTTCGCGCGATAATACTGCAACAGCTTGCGGCGCGTGATGACGATGGCCGACTCGAACCTTGCCTGCAGGAAGATCTGGTACTGCAACTGATCTCGCCGCGCGTCGAGCACCTGCTTGAGAGTGGTGTGGCGTTTCTCCAGGTCGTCGCGCAGCTTTTCGACGCTGCCGGCCTGTGCGACCAGCGACCGCTTGTAGTCCTGTACCTTCGCCTTGACCCAGCCGTCCTGCTGCTCGGTGAGTTTCTCGCGGGCTTGTCCGAGCACGAGCGTCATGTGAATCCGCTGCTGGATCGTATCGCCCAGAATCTGGGCAGCACGTCGGCGGAAGTCTGCCGGCGACAGCCCCTTGGGCAGCGCCGAGAGTCGCGGGCTGGCGTAGCGGACGATCTCCTCGGGTCTGATGAACTCGTCGTTGATGCGAAGCGATCCGCCGGAAACCACCTGCACTCCCCGGGCGTTCGGGTCGGCCTGTGCCGCGTTGGGGTCGCCGCCGTCGGGACCATTGGCGTCGACAGGGTCGGCCGGGGTCGCCTTCGTGTCGGCAGGGGCGTCTATCGCTGTGCCGCCGCCGGTGGGATCCTCATTCGCCTCGGCCCCATCCGAAACGTTGGCGAGGGCTTCGGCCGCATTGGCGTCCACGGCCGTCGGGCGGGTGACGGGCACCGAGTCGTCCTCGTCGCCGAGCGACTCGATCCATTGAATCACACCGCAGCCGCCCAGCAGCATGGGGGCGGCACAAAGAAGAATCGCGATCGGAAATGTCGTTCTCGTCAAAGCCATGGTCCCTCGTGGTCAGGTTCGTTCCGGATGATTATAACGCCCCGACGGCCTCGCGGAAACGCTTGAGCATCACAATCACCATCGTGGGCATCTCGTGATACGCCTTCGGCAGCCGCCAGTGAACCGTCTCGCTGTCCGGCAGGCGTGCGGTTCCCGGGGCATCCTCCCAGATGTGCCTGGCTCGGCTGAAGTCCGAAACGCTGAAAATAATGTCCGGATCCATCCGGATGATGCTCTCGACGCCCACGCGCCGCGCGAGCACACGAATCTCCGCCAGGTCCAGCAGCGTCTCCACCTGCGTGGGAATCGGCCCGTAGGCGTCGGCCAGGTCGTCCTGCAGTTGCTTGATGTCCTCCGGGGTGGTGCATCGGACCAGCCGACGGTAGGTCTCCATGCGCTGGCGTTCGGGCGGAATGTACGAGGCGGGAATGTACGCGTCGATTCCCAGCTCGATGTGCACCTCCGCCCTGGAGGGCGGTTCCTCGCCGCGCAGCCTCGCCACCGCCTGCTCGAGCAGCTCGCAGTACAACTCGTACCCTACCGTGGCGATGTGCCCGCTCTGCTCGCGCCCGAGAATGTTTCCCGCCCCGCGTATCTCCAGGTCGCGCATGGCGATCTGGAAACCGGCCCCGAGGTCGGAAAACTCCTCGATCGCCTTCAGTCGGCGCGACGCCACCGGGTTCACCGGCCGGGAGTCCGGCAGAAGCAGGTAGCAGTACGCCCGGTGTTTGTAGCGACCCACGCGTCCGCGCAACTGGTGCAACTGCGAGAGGCCGAACCGGTCGGCATCGTGAATGATCATCGTGTTGGCCGAGGGAATGTCCAGCCCGCTTTCGATGATCGTGGTGCACACGAGCACATCGAGTTCGCCGCGAACGAACGCAAGCATGACCTTCTCCAACTCGCGGGCGGACATCTGCCCGTGGCCGAACGCCACGCGGGCATCGGGCACGAGCGACTGGATGTGCTCGGCCAGCGACGCGATGTCCACCACGCGGTTATGCACGAAGTACACCTGTCCGCCCCGGCTGAGTTCGCGCAGAAGGGCCTGCTTCACGAACCCGTCGTCATTCGGACGGACCTCCGTGTGGATGGCGCGGCGGTCCATCGGCGGGGTCGACAGCGACGAGATGTCCCGCAGGCCCAGCAGCGCCATGTGCATTGTCCGGGGAATCGGCGTCGCGGTGAGCGTCAGCACGTCGACCGTCGCACGCAACGACTTGAAATGCTCCTTGTGCTCCACGCCGAACCGCTGCTCCTCGTCGATCACCACCAGCCCGAGGTCGGCGAACTCCACGTCGGCCGACAGCAACCGATGCGTGCCGATCAGCACATCCACCTGGCCGGCCTTGAGACGCCGGCAGATATCCGCCTGCTGACCCTTGGTGCGATAGCGCGAGATCATCTCGATCTGGCAGGGGTAATCGGCAAACCGCTCGCGGAACGTCCGCCAGTGCTGCTCGGCCAGCACGGTCGTGGGCACGAGCACCGCCACTTGGCGACCCGCCTCGACCACCTTGAACGCCGCCCGCATCGCCAGTTCGGTCTTGCCGAACCCCACGTCGCCGCACAGCAGCCGATCCATCGGGCTGGGCTGGGCGAGATCCGCATCGATCTGATCGATGGACGCGAGCTGATCCTCCGTCTCGGTGTACAAAAACTCATCGGCGAACTGTCTCTGCCAGTCGGAATCCACCGGGTAGCTCGTTCCGGGCGAGGCGTGGCGCATCGCCTGAATCCGCAGCATCTCGGCGGCCATGTCTTCGACGGCCTCGGCGACGCGCGCCTTCTGGCGCGACCATGTCTTTCCGCCCAGCTTGCTCAGCGCCGGGCGCTTGTGCTTGCTTCCGATGTACCGCTGCACCAGCCCGATCTGGCTGGACGGAACGTGCAACACGGCGTTGTCCGCGAACCGCAGACGCAGGTATTCCTCGGTGCGACCGTCGCGTTCGATCGGTCGAAGCCCCTCGAACTTCGCGATCCCGTGCGAGATGTGCACCACGTAATCGCCGTCGACCAGGTCCAGCAGCGACTCGATCGGCCGACCGGCCCGCACACGACGCATCCGACGGACCTTCGCGTATCGGTGGAAAATCTCGTGATGCCCCACCGCCACGGCCTGCACGTCCGGCCAATAGAACCCCGTGTGAACGTGGCCGATGTCCAACACCGCCCGCTCGGCCAGCGTCGGGTGGTTCTTCCGCAGCACCTCGCCAAAGCGGTCGCGCTCGGCCGGGTTCTCGCAATAGATGCGGACCTCCGCCTCGCCCGAAAGATCGGCCAACTCCCTGAGCGCCTCGTTGGTGTTCAGCGAGATCTTCTGAAGACTCCGCACGCCCAGGTTGCTCTCGTCGGACACGTCGCGCCCGGCGAAGGTGAGCATCTCCAGCCGCCGGAACTTCTCCAGCGCCCCGGACAGCTCATGCGGCGCCAGCAGCTCCACACCCGTCGAGCGATTGTCGATGGCCTGCATCTCGGCGACGCGGTGGGAGATCTCCTCCGCCAACTCCCACACGTCGTCCGGCTCGTGCATGCAGACAATCGCGTCATCGGGCAGATACTCCAGAAAACTCACAGCCTTCCCGTCGCCCGCGCCGCTCGCCACCGCGACGGCCGTCAGATCGAACGAGTCGATGCGTTCGGTGCTTCGCTGGGTGTCCAGATCCACCCGCCGAATCGAGTCGATCTCGTCGCCGAAGAAGTCCACGCGAATCGCCAGCGACGTCCCCGGCGGGAAGACATCCACAATCCCGCCCCGCCGCGCGAAATCACCCTGCTGGTCCACCTGCTCGACCGGTTCGTAGCCGCCCTCCACGAGCCAGTCGGCCAACCCGTCCGGACCGATGTCCAACCCGCCGACCAGCGTCAGCCTCGCCCCGGCCAGGGTCTCGCTCGAAGGTACCGGCTGAAGCAGCGCCATCACCGGCGCGACGATCAGGTTCGCCGATTCATCCTGCCGAGCCGGAGTCCCGGCCAGAAGATTGCACACCCGCAGCCGCTCCGCGCCGATCTCGTCGTTGACGTGGTCCACCCCCAGATCCAACTCCCATGCGGGCAACTGCTGCACCCGCCCGCCGGTGAACACCTCCAGGTCGTCGGCAACGTCGTCGGCAGCGTCCAGGTGACCGGCCACGTACAGCACGGGTCGGCCGCTGAGCCGACCCACCGCCGCAGCCGCCAGCGCACCGGCAGACCCCCACACACCCCCCAGACACGCGCGGGACCGCCCCTGCTCCAGCGAACGCGCCGCCTCCGCCAGCTTCGCGCTGCCCAACGCCTTGTCAATCAGTCGATTCATGCAGACTCCATGCTCAGCGCGCACAGACAACCACAGCCGATCGTTTCGCGACCGCCCATGGCCGTGGCATGGGCTTCCAGCCCATGCGTTTATGCTGTTTCCCGTGGCATGGGCATCCTGCCCATGGAAACACGGGCTGGAAGCCCGTGCTACGCGAATGTCGTGGCATGGG
>JBKHCL010000070.1:0-16529 GCA_046541875.1 Phycisphaerae bacterium
TACCCCGACTCACGTCTGCTGGTCGTCGGACCGGACCAGGCCGATCGTTGAATCGCGCGGATTCTCTCTTTCTTTCTGACGCAAATATGGTACACTCGTCTGTCATGAAGGCACCCGAGACGTGTCTTCGTGGAGGATGATGTCCCGATGCGGGCACTGCTCATGCCGTCAGCGGGTCTTTGGACCGGATTGTACTGACAGAAAGTGATACTGCGCATGACATACTCGACTCGCTGTTGATTCCGTGTAAGCCCATCCCGGCCGATCGTGCGCGCCGGAGGAGCTTACACACCGAATCAAGCGGGTGGATGCGTCCCGCGTCGCAGACGTACTGAGGGCTTCGCGTTCTGGAGATGCGAGGCGAAAACAAGAGCCTGATACTGAGGGAGTACTGCAATGAGGCACATGGAAATGAAACTGTGGTATTGTTTGCTTGTGATGGTCGTTTCGGCCGGTGTTGCGTCGGCGGGAACGTTGATCGACGAGGACTTCAGCGATATCTCCGACTGGAACGACCTGTCGACTGCGGTTACCTGGGGAGGAAACACGGGCGCGGTCAGCGCGTTCACCAATGCTGGTGGTTCGGTCGCAATGACTTCCACCGCCAAGAACTACGCCGGGTATGCCTCCTCCAGCGACTTGAAGACGTTTACCGCGCTGGATATGCAATTCGACTCGGCGATTGATCGAACCAATCCGGCGACCAATGTCATCACGGTTGATTTCCGGGCCAGGTGGAGCCCAGGGGCGATGTCCGGCGAGGGAAGCCGATTCAATGTGACGCTGAATCACGATTACCCCTCGGGCGGGTTGGACATGGATCTGGACGACAAGTACGACGATTTCGATAGCGAGTGGTGGGCCCGGCCTGCCTACAACGCGCGAGTGCGTTTGCAGAATGATGAATCTCTGATGATATACGGCGGCGGCCCCGACTCCGAGGGCGAGTATGAGAAATACGAGTCCGATTGGTGGCTGGCGGGTTTCTCCTCCGGCCCTGGAGGGCACAGCCCGCAGACCGGCACGAACGGCGTGGTCGGTGTTGGAACCGGGCTGTACTCACAGAGTGAATTCAAGGACTATCGCTACGTGATTACCCCCGTCGGCCAGGAGTTCTGGTTCGATGCCGAGGGAGACGGGTTCGAAGCCGACGATAAGACCGGCGAGATGCTGTTCAGCAATTGGGACAGCAACGGTGACGGGATCGACGATCAAGGTTTCCGTCTGGACTTCGAAACGATCGAGGGCATCCGCCTCTACTGGCGAGGCGCCTCCGAGTCCCAAGCCATGCTGGACAGTCTGAAGGTCAGCGTCACGCCCGAACCGGCGACGCTGATGGTGCTGTCGCTGGGCGGGCTGGGCGTGTTGATTCGGCGTCGCAGGGGCTGATCGCACCGTCCGGCTGAGAGTCGATGGAATCAACGGGGTGGCCCGCGGGTCGGGTCACCCCGTTTTTCGCGCGCCGCTGAGCTTTCGCAGCACCGCGGCGTTTACCGCGTCCCAATCGCGCCCGTCGGGGTGGATCTCCTTGGGCGTCTCCAGAATGCCCGGCAGGTGGGCCAATCGCTCGTCGCGCATGAGGCCGGCAAAGCCCCGCTCGCCGATCTCGCCCAGGCCGATGTGTTCGTGGCGGTCCACTCGGCTGGCGAGGGGCTTCTTCGAGTCGTTCAGATGCACCGCCAGGAGGTGCTCCAGCCCGACCGTTTCATCCAGCTCGTTCATCGTGCGGGCGTAGGCGCGGGGGGTTCGCAGGTCGTAGCCGGCTGCGAATACGTGGGCGGTGTCCAGGCAGATGCCCACCCGCCGTTTCCGCCGGGATCGCCGACGGATCTCCGCGAGGTGTTCGAACCGATGGCCGATGCAGTTGCCCTGCCCGGCGGTGGTCTCCAGAAGCAGTTTCACCCGACGTCGGCTGCAGGTGGCGAAGGCCCGGTCGATTCCCTCGGCGATTCGCGCGATGCCCTTCTCGACGTCCGGGTGCGAGCCGGGATGCACCACCACGTATTCGATGCCCAGTCGGCCGCTGCGTTGGAGGTCTTCGCGGAGGGCGTCGATGGACTTCTCGCGGACCTCGTCCCTGCCGGCGAGGTTCACCAGGTACGAGGCGTGCGCCACAGCCGGCCCGATCCCCAGGCGACGGCGAGCGGCGCGGAATTCGCGGACGATCGACTCGCTCAGCGGCGGGGCGTTCCACTGTCGCTGGTTGCGCACGAACAGCCCGACCGCCGAGAGCCCCAGGGCGTGGACGGTTTCGACGGCACGGGCCGGTCCGCCGGCGATGCTTCGGTGCGATCCGAGGTTCATGGTGGCTCATCGTAGGCGCCCCGGGAGAAACTGTCGAGTCGTCCTGCAAGTCGGCCTTGCATAATCCATGTGTCCATGCGATACTCCCGAGTCTATTTCCCGGGGTGAAGTGTGCGCCACGGGTTCCGCCGATCAACCAGCCACGGGAGCAGCCATGGCACTGGGCTTCTTTCGCAACCAACAGAAACTGGTCATCATCATCATGGTCTTGCTGATGATTGCCTTCCTGATTCCCTCCACGCTCAGCATGATCGGGCAGGGCAGGTCGTCGGGAAACCCCGTCATCGGGACCACTCGCCACGGCGATCTGCATCATCAGGACCTGCGCCAGGCGGCGTTGGAACTGCAGATTCTCACCGAACGCGTGCAGATCCAGGGGCTTGCCTCGCCCCAGAACCCCCCGGCGTGGCAACTGGCGGGTTTCGCGATGGGTTCGCTCGCCCAGAAGGACAATCGCCCGGAGTTGTGCTACGCCCTGCTGCTGCAGGAAGCCCGGGATGCCGGCGTGAAAGTCAGCGACGCCGAGGTGGACCTGTTCCTCAATAACATGAGAATAAAGGGAGAGCAGTACGAGAGCTTCATCGGCGAGATGCGCGACCAGACGGGGATGGGCGAGGATGACATCCGCGCCGTGTTCGCCCACTGGTTGATGGTGCATAAGCACTTCGTAGCGTCCCTGCCGCCGACCGCGCCAAGCCTTACGGAGTTGCGCCGGCAGTACCAGATCATGAACGAGCAGGTCAAGGTGCGTGTCTATTCCCTCTCGGCTGAGAAGTATCTGCCCAAAGTCGACGTGCCGAGCGCCCAGGAGATCCAGACCCACTGGAAGCGCTTCCGCGGTGCCCCGTCCGAGTCGTACCCCACGCCCCAGTCGTTCGGCTTCGGGTATCTCCAGCCCAAGCAGTACATCATCGACTATCTGCTGATCGATGCCGAGGTGCTCTCTCGCGTGGTGCGGGTCAAGGACGCGGACATCCGCGCCTACTACAACGAGAACCCCGACGAATTCACAAAGGTCGTCAAGGTGGGCTCCGAGGACCCCAACGGTCAGCCGGAACTCGAAACGCGTCAGCTCTCGCTGGCCGAGGCGTGGGACCAGGTGGTCGAGAAGGTTCGTCCGACGCTGGCAAGGGGCATGCTCGATCCGCTTGCGGTGACGGTCTCGGGGCTGCTTCGCGAGTATCGCTCGCTGCCGGAAGCCCGGAAGACCACCCCCGCCTACGACTGGGTCCGCAGCCGAATGACCGCGTCGGCCGATGCGCTGCTGGAACGTCCCGTCACGGTGAACATCCAGGGTCAGACCATCAGCCGGGCGATTCGAACCCTCGCCGACGCCGCCGACCTGGCGGGCATCTGCTATCCGTGGGGCGAGCATGGCCGATTGACGCTGGACCCGAACATCACCGTCACGCTCAAGGCCGACGGGATGACGCTGGGCGAGGCACTGCGTCGTGTGACCGCACAGATCCCCGATTGGCCCGGCATGCAATGGGCCCGCTGCACGCAGATCAACGATGTCCTGTTCCCCGTCTCCGGGGTGGACCTGTTCCCGATCCGCGCCGAGCGGGTTGAGCTGCCCGGCGAAGAACTGATGGAGCACAGAATTCTCGGCCAGGCGTCGACCGCACCGCGCCAGGGACGTTCGCTGATCCGGATGCTCCGCGAGATGGAACGCATGAGACAGAAGAACGCCGATGAGAAGGTCCTCCTCAAGCAGGGCCCGGAGATGTTCGTCTTCGAGCAGGCCGGCCCGAAGGAATCGCCTCGCGTGATCGGGAAGGTCTTCTGGTCGCTGGAGAACATCCGCCCCGCCCAGGCGCCCGAGACGCGAACATCGGAAATGACCGATGAGATCGTGCGCAACATCCGCCTGCGGAAAGCGTATGAGATGGCGATGGCCGACGCGAATGGCATCGACAGCGACGAGGAACTCACCGCCTTCGTGCGGAAACACGAACTCGACGCCGGCGCGACCGACCTGTTCAGTCGATCGCAGGCGATGGGACGCGCCGGGAGGATGTTCTGGGCGCAGATGCCCCTGGACCTGCCCGCCCAGTCGTTCCGCCAGGCGTTCATGGACAAGGCGTTCGGGCTGATCCCGCCGCCAACCCAGAGCGAGAAGCGACCGATTTCCGTGATGGGCATTCCGGGTACGCAGACCGTGGCGGTTCTCAAGCTGGTGGATTTCCGCTACCCCGGCGAGGAGTTGTTCCCCGAGTGGCGCCGGCAGAATGCCCCGCAGATCGCCCTCCGGCGGAAGCTGAGCCTCGCCCAGGCGTGGTTCAATTTCGAGCGCATGGTGGTTCCCCGCGTGCAGTGGAAGCCAAAAGAAGACGAGGAGTCCGAATAGAAGCAGTTTCAGCGGCGAAAGGGTTGACAAGTTCGCCCTTCGGCGGTTAACTGGACAATCCCCGTCGGGCATGCCCGACGAAGCGGTCAGGTAGCTCAGTTGGTAGAGCACCGCACTGAAAATGCGGGTGTCGCCGGTTCAAGTCCGGCCCTGACCATTCCAGCGAAGCGCCCATCGGCAACGGTGGGCGTATTTCGTGCGCCGAGCTCCTGGTCGATCCTTGGCGCGGGGCGGTTGATGCGGTACAAGCGCCCCGCGGGCCATCACGATCGGGGCCTGCCGGCAGCGCGGGAGGATCCCGTCGCCGACACGACACGGAGGAGAAGCGATGGCCGGTCAGACCCAACCGCGAAGACGTTACATGGGCGTGGACGTCGGCGGGACGAAGATCCAGGCGACACTCGTCGAGGAGTCCGGCGCGATTCTCTCACGCAACCGCGTACCCACCCCGCGTGAGGGCGGGTCGGCCGCTGCGGTGGACGCCATAGCAGGCTCGATCGTCGATCTGCTGGACGATCAGGAGATGATCCCCGAGGATCTCGCCGCGATCGGCATCGCGGTGGCCGGCGTGGTGGACCCGGACGCCGGAAGCGTTGTCATCACGCCCAACATGGAATTGACGGGCGTCTCGATCGTACCCGAGTTGCGGGACCGATTCGGCGTTCCGGTGGCGTTGGGCAACGACACGAACATGGGCACCCTCGGGGAGCGGTGGCTGGGGGCCGCCCGCCAGGCCGAGAGTGTGCTGGGCGTGCTGGTGGGCACGGGCATCGGCGGGGGGTTCGTAGAGGGCACTGCCCTGATGCAGGGCTACCGCAACTGCGCCACGGAAATCGGCCATATGGTAATGGAAATGGACGGGCCCGAGTGTGGCTGCGGCAACAAAGGATGCTTCGAAGCGCTGGCCAGCCGAACCGCGATGGACCGCGACATCCGGGCGGCGATCGACAAGGGCAGGAAGTCCGTGATGACCGACCTGCTCGCCGAGAAGGGCCCGCTGATCCGCAGCGGCATGCTCCGAACCGCCCTCCAGCAGGAGGACAAGGTCGTCACCCGCGTGATGACCCGGGCCTCGGAGATCATCGGCATGGCGTGCCTCTCCGCCCGCCACATGCTGGACCCGGAGATTATCGTGCTGGGCGGCGGCGTTGTCGAAGCCTGCGGAGACTTCATGCTGCCGATCATCCAGGGGGTGCTGGACACCGACGGGCTGACCGGCTCGCGCCCGCCCGTGCCGGTGCGTTTGGCTGCCCTGGGTGACGATGCGGTGGTTCTCGGGGCGGTGGCACTGGCGAGGCAGGAAGTGGGGCGAAGCGCGTTCCACAAGCGATACCGCACTATTCCGATCTATCCGCGGGTGGAGGAAGCCAGCTACGGCGAGATCACCATCGGCGGCAAGACCTACTCGCGCGACGCGTACATCCGCGCCAGTGGCAACAGCAAGAAGCGCAAAAAGTCTCTGGCGAAGGGCAACAAGGCCCCGGGCCCGGACATCGACGCCAAGGAAATGGACAAGATCTGCCGCGGCGGACCGGCCGAGGTGTTCATCGGAACGGGGTTTCAGACGCCCGTCGAGGTGCTGGACGACGCGATGCGATTCTGCCGCGACCGCGCCATCGAGTGTACGGTGGCTTCCACCCCCGAAGCCATCCGCCACTACCACCGCTCGAAGAAACGCCGGGCCCTGTTCGCCCGGGTCCTGAGCTGATCGGGCTCAATCTTCCGGACGGGTCAGCGGACGGAACCGCACCGGTGTCTGCTTGGCGGTTCGCGCCGCCTCGATGGCCCGGCGATGGAAGGTTTCCTGGGCGCGCAGCTGCCGCCGCCCGCCGGTGACGGGTTCGTATTGGCCGTTGGGCTCGAGGCGCTGGGCCTGGACGTTGTCCTGGAAGAACACATCGAGGATGTCCCGCAGGCGTCGCCGAAGCGACGGGTCGTTGACGGGGAACATTGTCTCGAGGCGCTTATCGAGATTGCGCGTCATCCAATCGGCGCTGCTGAGGTAGATCTCGTCGTGCCCGCCGTTGCGGAAATGGAAGATCCGCGCGTGCTCGAGGTAGCGGTCGATAATCGAGACCACTTCGATGTTCTCGCTGACGCCCGCAATTCCCGGGCGCAGGCAGCAGATCCCCCGCACGTTCAGGCGGATCTTCACGCCGGCCTGGCTGGCGCGGTACAGGGCCCGGATGATCCCGGGGTCCTGCAGCGAGTTGATCTTCGCGGTGATCCGCCCGGGTCGATCGGGCGTGGAGGTCTGAATCTCGCGGTCGATCATCTCCTCGACGCGCCGGCGCAGATCGGTCGGGGCGATGTTGAGCTTCGACCAACCCACGATGTCCGAGTACCCCGTCAGCAGGTTGAAGAAGGACGAGGCGTCGGTGGCGAGGTCCTCGTCGGTGGTCATCAGGGCGATGTCGGTGTAGAGCTTGGCGGTCTTGTCGTTGTAGTTGCCCGTCGAAAGATGCACGTAGCGGTGCAGCCGACCGGCCTGGCGACGGACGATCAGCAGGATTTTCGAGTGTGTCTTGAGCCCGGCGACGCCGTAGATCACGTGGCAGCCGGCGTCTTCGAGGCGCCGCGCCCAGACCACGTTGCGGGCCTCGTCGAACCGCGCCTTGAGCTCCACCAGCACGGTGACCTGCTTGCCGTTCTGGGCGGCCCGTTCCAGCGCCTTTACGATGGGCGAATCGCCGCTGGTGCGGTAGAGGGTCTGCTTGATCGCCATCACCCCGGGGTCCTCAGCGGCCTGTTCGACCAGCCCCACCACCGCGTCGAAACTCTCGTAGGGGTGGTGCAGCAGCACGTCGTGGTCCTGCAGCGTGGTCCACAGGTCCTCGGTCCCGATGAGTCCGCGCGGCGGCTGAATCGGCCAATCGGAGACCTTCAGGTGGTCGTACCCCTCGCGCGAGGCGATCTCCATGAGGGCGGCGGCGTCCAGCATGCCGTCGATTTCATACACCTCCTCGCGACGCAGATCGAGCCAGTCCACCAGGAACTTGCGGATGCGCCGATCGGGCTTGCCGGCCAGCTCCAGCCGAACCGCCGACCGCTTGCGACGCTCGAGTACCGCCTTTTCGACCGTGTTGAGAAGGTCGCCGGCTTCGTCTTCCTGGATCTCCACGTCCGCGTCCCGCGTGATGCGGAACACCGTCGTCGAGAGCACCTGACAGCCCTCGAAGAGCATGCCCACGTTCGCGGCGATCACGTCCTCGATGCACACCAGGCTCGAACCGGACTGGGTGGGAATGGTGATAAACCGCGGCAGTTGACGCGGAACGGGCACCGCCACGATGCGGGCCTCGGAGCGGGGCTTGTCCTTACCCTGCAGAAGCACCCCCACATTCAGCTGGAGGCTGGCAAGCAACGGCGGGGGCGAGAGCTCCTCCATCGCCAGCGGAGTGAGAATCGCCTGCACCTCGGCTGTGAAGAACGACCGGACAAACGTCCGCTGGGTGGGGGTCCACTCGGCGGGCGTCAAGACGCGCAGTTCCTCGTCCTTGAGCGCTTCGAGACATTCATTGATGGAGGCGGTCTGCTCGGAGACCATGGTGTGTACGCGCTGCGAGATGCGCCGCAACTGCTGGGCGGGAGTCAGCCCGGCCGCCCCGCGTTTGCGAACGCCGGCCGACCGCTGCTGCATCAGACCCGCCACGCGGATGAGAAAGAACTCATCGAGGTTCGAGCTGACGATCGCCAGGAACTTCAGCCTCTCCAGCAGGGGCAGGTCGGTCTTCCTGCCCTGCTGCAGCACGCGATCGTTGAACTCCAGCCAGCTCAGCTCCCGGTTGATGTACAACTCCGGGGCCGTAAGGTCCTGGGAGGTCTTGCGCTTCTTCTTGGCCATGCGTGTGGTGTCCCTTTCGTCACGCGGTAGATTCGGCGGGTTACTCCACCGCCTGGATTCGTCGGACCGCCTGGGATGTCAGCGAGGCTTCTTCCAGACGGATCTTCACGCCGTAGATGTCTTCCAGGAGGTTGCCCTTGTTGACCACCGCCCTGCGCTCGAGGGTCAGATCGCTGACGCCGGGGATTTCCAGCACCAGCTCACCGCCTCGTCTGCGGGCGCTGAACTCCCGCACCTGCTGGGCGTGCCCGCGATCCAGGGCGTCGGCCACCCGGAGGATACCCGCCAGCTTGGAGATGGCCATGCGCGATTCGCGCGAGAGGGCCATGTACTCGGTGTGGCTGGGTTTGGGGGTGCTCCGTCGGTGGTAGCGGGCTATGTGGGCGACGATGGCATGCTCGTCGCGCGAGAGGCCGAAAATCTCGGAATTGACGATCAGGTAGTAGCTGTGCTTGTGGTGGGCCCGGTTGGAGACGTATCCGCCCACCTCGTGCAGCAGCCCGCCCACGCGCAGCAGGAGTCGCTCGCGCCGCCCGAGACGGTGTTCCTCGCTCAGCGCGTCGAAGAGCTTCACCGACAGCTGCGAGACGTTCTCGGCGTGATTCATGTCCACGTGGTACTTCTCTGCGATGGTGGTAGCCGAGTGGATCACGCCCTCGACCAGGGCAGGGTCTTCCTCGCCGGTCACCCGTCGGGCGAGATCCAGAATCACCCCGTCCCGCATGGACACGTCGGAGACGAGGATGTCCTTCACGCCGGTCGCCCGTGCGAGGCCCTGGTAGACCAGCAGCGCGGGTTTGATCGTCTCGGCGTCGGAGTAGGGCACGGAGAACTCCCGCCCGATCTCCTCGGTGTTCAGCGATTCAATGCGTTTGACCAGGGCATCCAGCTTGCTTGCCTTGATGAGCATCAGGTGCGGCGAGGAGGTGTTCTTTCCCTCCAGCCGCGCGGCAAAACGGGCATCGCCCCCGACGGCGACAAAGGTCTGCATCTTCCCGAGAGGCAGCATGCCCGAGGTGACCTTGATGGTGTTGGAGATCTGCTGTCGCAGCAGCTCAGCCGACCGCTCGGGTGGCTCGTAGCTGGTCGAGAGCACTTCCTGAAGGCGAATGGACCCCAGGCGCAGACTCTGGGAGGCGGCGATCTCTCCCTTTTCCATGACCGTCATCAGCGTGCTTCCGCCCCCGACGTCGGCCACCAGGGCGTTTCGTTTCTTGATGCCCGTGACGTTCTGCAGCGCCTCGCGAACCGCAGAGACCGTCAGCCGGGATTCCTCGGAAGTGTCGATGACCTCCACCTCCAGCCCGGTGGCCATGAAAACGCGGTCCAGGAACGTGTCGGCGTTGCTGGCTTCGCGGACCGAACTGGTCGCTACCACGCGGATGTGCTTGACGTCGTACTGGTCCACGACGCGACGGTAATCCCGCAGGATGCCGATTCCCGCGCGCACCGCCTGGGCCCTCAGCCGCCCTCGGCGGAAGGTGTCCTGCCCCATGCGCATCGCGCGGACGAACTTCTCGAGCACTTCAATCTTGCCGTCGTCGGTCACCTGGGCGATCACCATACGCACGGATGTCGCACCGATGTCGATGGCGGCTACGATCTGGGCAGCCGACGTTGTTTCGCGCGATGCGTCGCTTTCCGGTTGATGTGTTTCGCTGGCCATGCGTTCTCCCGCCTCCATGCCGCCCGACGGGGTAAGACTTCCGGCAGGCCGTTGCCACCGTCGAGGGCGAAACGCCTATCTTACCCGCCGGCCGGGGGCAATCCAAGGCCCGCCCGGGCATGCATCATACCCATTGGCCGGGCGATGTGTATGAAGGTCCTGTCAAGACGCCCCCCGCCTCAGACATGCAGATCGTCGACCAACTCCGCCGGGTCCCGCTGCAGAAACATACGAAGCTCGCCCTCGATGTTCTCCTCACGAATCGTCGCCCACAGGGCCCTCATCTCCGCAAACCGCTCTCGGCGATGCTCGCGACGCTCAGCCGAAAGCATCTCCACGCCCGGGCGGGTGGCCTCGTCCAAGGCCGTACCGTCCCCGGAGAGCAACTCCTGGAGATGGTCCACCCACACGTCGCAGTCATGAATGTCCCCGAGGATGTCCTGTACCTGCTCTGCCGCCTCCTGCATCGGCGCGACCACGTCGCCCAGCCCCCCACGGGCAATCTCCAAGGTGTAGCGCAGGTGCTTGGCGGCGATGCGCATCTGGTGATGGCCATGATGATCGTCCGCATCCTCCAGCACGTAAGCCTTGTCGGTCAACGCGTCAAGCCGATGGAGGATGGCGTCCCGGCAGCGGAGAAAGACCGTCTCGGTCAGCAGGGGGCCGTCGTCGTCGAACGCCTCCTGCGCACGCTTCATCCGGCGCTTCATCTCGTCCAGGACGCCGGATTTCTGCAGTGCCCTGGCTGCCTTGGCCACCTTGGGCTGCTGCCGGCGGCGCTGTTTTCTGGATTCCTCCAGCAACAGCTCCACGCCCGGACGATCCCGTCGCGACGCCTTCTTGCGCGTTGTCCGGAGAAACCGGATCTGCACGTCGCAATCCCTGGCCGGCCCAAGGCGTTTGCGGAGTACCTTGAGCTCCTCGTCCCATCGATGAACGTCGTCAGGGTCGAACGCCTCCCCGAGCATCGCCAGCGCCGCCTTGAGTCGCCGTGTGGCCACCCGGGCCTTGTGGACCGGCTTGGGCGAGGGCGGGTCCGGCAGGTCGCCCAGCCTCTTGCGAAGCTGGTTGACCTGCTTGCGGATGTACCGCGCGGCGAGGGCTCGTGTGGCGTCGTCAATCGGCAGTTTGTCCATGTGCGTTATTCCTCGGGGCTCGCCCGTACTCAGCGCGATTCGGCACCCGACGGGAGCACAGCCGCGACCCGCGCAGAACCTGAGAATCTCCCGTTGCAGAAGCATTATACGCGCCGCCGGCGTGGGTTTCGCCTCTGTAAGCGATAACTCATTGCCCGGAAAGGGCTGGTGCGTCGGGCTGGCGTCCTGTGTGGAAAAATACTCAGAAATTCTTAGAAAAAAGAGTAGAGGCGGATTGATCGCTATTCCGATTATTACTATAGTTATTGGTGAAGCACGTCTCATCGCAAGCACCGGCGATTCAGGGAAAGCCGCCGTGCCGTACGGAAGGACGGGCATCGCAAGTCACTGGATCAGCGGGAGCGGGGTGATGAAAGTTTGTGTATTGGCTGCACGTGATAGCCGGAACAACTACACGGTCATGAGCCCGACCATTCCGGGCTGCACCACAACCGGACGGACACTGGAAGAGGTCCTCACGAAGCATCGCAAGAACGTGATGGGTCGACTGGTCGCGATGAACATGGAACCGACCGATCTGACATTTCGCGTGGTACGGACCTGACCGCCCGGCAGCGCCGCGGAGACCGCTGAGACGCACCCCATGCCGCTGGAAGGGCGGCAGGGACAATCAACCAACCAAACCAGGCCCGAGCAGCCGGCGGGCCCGAACATAGACGGCGCCGAAACCCGCTCGGCGTCGTTTTTTTTCTGCGCCGGGTTCGGGCTCTCGCCGACCATCCCGGCTTGTCCAGCCCGGTGCGCTCTGCTACCATCTCTCCAGCGGATGGGGGATAAATTCCGCCCGCGATCCGTGCCCCGTCGAGTGCAGAGATGCCCAAACGCAACTTCATCTGGTTGGTGATCGTTCTGGCGACCGCGGTCGTCTCGGTACTCGTTGCGCGCATTCCGCAAGGTCCCGGCAGCACGCACAACCCGGACTTCGACCCCGTCGCCGCCACGTACGACCTGATCCGGCGGAACTACTACCGCCCGCTGGACGAGACAGCCGTCCGGTCGGCGTCCGTTCGCGGCATGGTCGAAGCGCTGGACGAGTTCTCCTCGTTCGTGCCGGCCGAGCAGATGGACACGTTCGATCACCGCGTGATGGGGCATCAGCGGGGAACCGGACTGCGCCTGCGTCGCCGTGGGGATGAGCTGATCACGCGTTGGCCTGTGTTCGGCTCGCCCGCTCATCACGCGAAGATCACCCCGGGCATGGTCCTGCTGGGCATCGACCAGACCGACGCCAACGAGATGACCCTCGAACTCGCCCGTCACGCCCTTCGGGGCCCGCTCGGGGAGGATGTGCTGGTCACCCTCCGCGACGCCGAGGGACGCACGCACTTCATCACGCTCAGACGCGCCGAGTTCGAGTTGGAAACGGTCCAGGGGCTCCACCGCATCTCCGGTGCCCGCTGGGAGACCTCGCTGGACCCCAACAGCCGACTCGCCTATCTCCGCGTGACCGAGTTCGTCCGCGGAACAAGCGAACAGCTTCGCACCGAACTGTGGAAACTCAATGCACCGGCGGGGCTGGTGCTGGACCTGCGCGGCAACCCGGGCGGCCTGCTGGAAGAGGCGGTCCGGACGGCCAATTTCTTCCTGCGCGACGGCGCGATCGTGAGCATCTCCGAGCGACGAGGACCCGATCGCGTGCACAAAGCCCGCAGCCACGAGACCTGGCTCGACGCGCCGGTGGTGGTGTTGGCCGACGCCTCGACCGCCTCGGCCGCCGAGATCGTCGTCGCCTCGCTGGGGTATCACGCCCGCGCGATCGTGCTTGGTGAGCGCACCCGGGGAAAGGGGTGCATCCAGACGATGTTCCCGCTGCCCGGCGGGTTGGGACAGATCAACCTGACCACCGGAGAATTCCGCGTGGGCGACGGATTGGCCATCTCGCCGGCAGCGCCCGACGAGCCCGGGGGCTACGCACCGCACGTGGCGATCTCCATCGACGACGCCCAATTGGCGAAGTTGGCCGAAGTTCGCAACCGGGCCGGGGCCCTCGGACCGCCTCCGAAGAAGACCACCACCCAGCCGACCACCCAACCCGAACCCGCCGGCGAGCGCGCCGCCGGCCGGGCCGCCCTGCTCGAAGCCGACCCGCAACTCGCCGAGGCAGCGGCGATTCTCCGCGACCCCGACCGCCTGCAGGCGGAGCTTGCCGCAGTCGCCGATCGGGCCGAGGCCGCCGCCCGCATGCTCGCCGAACAGCAGGCCGACCCCGACGCGGTGAGGCAACCCGCCGGAGAACCGTAATATGTCCAACCACCAAACGCTCGTGCTGGGCATCGAGAGCAGCTGCGACGAGACGTCCTGTGCCCTCGTCGCCGACGGGGCCGAGGTCCTGTCCAACAGCGTCGCCAGTCAGATCGAACTCCATGCGCGGTTCGGGGGCGTGGTGCCCGAAGTGGCTTCGCGGGCCCACATCGAAGCGATCAATTCGGTGATCGACCAGGCCCTGAGCGACGCCGGTGTCGCGCCGGCGGAGGTCTCCGCGGTCGCCGTCACGCACGAGCCCGGACTGATCGGATCGCTGCTGGTGGGGCTGATGGCCGCCAAGACGCTCGCGTGGGTCTGGGACGTTCCGCTGATCGGCGTGAACCACGTGTACGCCCACGCCTATGCAGCCCGCCTGAACGAACCGCCCATCGAATACCCTGCCGTTGCGTTGATCTGCTCGGGGGGGCACACCGCCCTGTACCGCTGCGAGTCGCCCACGGAGATGGAGCTGCTGGGCTCCACCATCGACGACGCTGCCGGGGAAGCGTTCGACAAGGTCGCCTCCATCCTCGAGCTGGGCTACCCCGGCGGGCCGGCGATCGATCGCGCCGCCCAACAGGGCGACCCGACGGCTGTGGAGTTTCCCCGCGTGCTGCTGAAGGGGCAATCGCTGGACTTCTCCTTCAGCGGGCTCAAGACGTCGGTCCTCTACCACGTCAACGGTCCGCCCACGCCCAAACGCCCCCGCCCCGGCGAACCTGCCGACCCGCCACGCGAGTACGGGATTCACACCTTCTCCGCCGAGGAGGTCAACGACATCGCCGCCAGTTTCCAAACCGCCGTCGTGGACGTGATGCGCATCAAGCTCCGCCGGGCGATCCGGCAGACCGGCGCGAAGACCATTCTTCTGGGCGGCGGGGTGGCCGCCAACTCCGCCCTGCGGTTCGCCGCCGGTGAACTCGCCGAGAAGCTCCGCTGCAAGCTGCGAAAGCCCGCCATGCCCTTCTGCATGGACAACGCCGCAATGATCGCCGGGCTCGGGTACCACTACCTCCGCGCCGGCGTCCGCCACAGCTGGGACCTCGCCGCCAGCCCCACCGTCCGGCGCTAGCCCGCACGGGCGTGGACCGATATACTTCGGGTATGAACGAAGACGCCCTGAAAACACTGCTGCAGGCCGTCGCTTCCGGCCGGACCGGTATCGACGAGGCCGTCTCGCACCTGCGGCGTTGGCCGATCGAGTCGATGGGGTTCGCCACGCTGGACCACCACCGCACGCTGCGCTGCGGCTTTCCGGAGGTGATCTACTCCGAGGGAAAAACGCCCGACCAAGTGGCAGCGATCTTCTCGCGATTGGCCCAGCGGGGCACGAATGTCCTGGCGACCCGCGCCGACCCCGAGCGGTTCGCCGCCATCGCCGAGCAGCACCCCACCGCCGAGTACAACGAATTGGCCCGCACCGTCACGCTCCGCCAGGAATCGCCCGATGTGTCCGCCGGCGGGACGGTGGCCATCGTCGCGGCGGGAACCAGCGACCTGCCCGTCGCCGAGGAAGCCCGCGTGACCGCGGAGATCATGAACCAGCGCGTCACCACGCACTACGACGTCGGGGTGGCCGGGCTGCACCGCCTGTTGGCCGCCGGCGAGGCGCTGGCCGCTGCTGACGCGATCGTGGTGGTCGCGGGAATGGAGGGCGCACTGGCCAGCGTGGTTGGCGGACTGGTGGCAGTGCCCGTGGTGGCGGTGCCCACCTCCGTGGGGTACGGGGCGAGCTTCGGCGGGCTCAGCGCGTTGCTGACCATGCTCAACAGTTGCGCCTCGGGCGTGTCGGTGGTGAACATCGACAACGGCTTCGGCGGCGGGACCATCGCCGCGATGATCGCCCGCCAGACGGTTGCACCGCCGAAGGAGGCCGACGATGAGCAATAACATCCGCGACGTCTCCGACCTGCCGCGCTTGGAGAACCGCCCCGCCGACGGGCACAAGGGCAGCTTCGGGCGCGTGCTGATCGTGGGTGGCTCGCGCGGCATGATCGGAGCGCCGGCATTGGCAGCCACCGCCGCCCTGCGCAGCGGCGCGGGACTGGTGACGATGGCCCTTCCCGAGTGCATCCAGAAGCAATCGGCCGTCCTTCAGCCCTGCGCCACGTCCGTGCCGTGCCCGTGCAGGGGCGATGCCTGGGACGCCTCCGCCGCAGAGATGATCTCCCATCCCGCCGGAAAAAACGACGTCCTTGCGATCGGCCCGGGCTTCGATGTGGGCGACGCCCAACAGGCGATTATCGCCGACGCCCTGGGACGATCTGGGCCTCTGGTGATCGACGCCGACGGATTGAACAATCTCGCGAAGATGGACGATTGGCCTGCCCAGCGCCGCTGCCCGCTGGTGCTCACGCCGCATCCGGGCGAGCTGAGTAGGCTGACGGGCGCCAACGTCGGCGAGATCCAGGCATCCCGGGCCGAGACCTGCGCCCGCTGGGCAGCCGAGTGGGCCCAACCCGCCGACGCGCCGCTGGTGCTCGTGCTGAAGGGGGCGGGGACGGTCGTCTGCGACGGCAGCCGACGCTACACCAACGACACGGGCAACCCCGGCCTGGCGACCGGCGGAACCGGCGACGTGCTCACCGGAATCATCGCGGCGCTGCTGGGGCAGGGGCTGAGCCCGTTCGACGCGGCCTGCCTCGGTGTGTGGGCCCACGGATCGGCAGGCGACCTGGCGGCCGAGACGCTGGGTGAGATCTCGCTGATCGCATCCGACCTGCCCGAATACCTGCCCCAGGCGTTCGCGCAGTTGGTGGAGCAGCGCGGATAGCCGCAATGTCGGCCTGACGTGCCGGGTTGCTCATCTCGCTCAGCCTCGCTGCACAAGCCCCGGCACCCCAGTTGATGTGCATCCCCCGGAGCCCGCTTCGCACTGCCGACCCGCCGCAACTCCCTACTTCATCAGGATCGCCGCGACAATCGCCAACATGCCGGCCAGCAGAACCGCCATCACGACGATGC
>JBKHCL010000071.1:0-16475 GCA_046541875.1 Phycisphaerae bacterium
CGCGACGGCTGGTTGATGTGGTCCCCCGGTTGAGCATCCAGAGGGAAATGTCCGGTTGTAATCCCTTCCACCAGTCGGCCTTTGACGACGGCTGCCGGCAGGGGGGCGGTGTGGTCCATTCGTTCGATGAGCATGTCGACGGCCCGGTGCCCGAGGTCGGCTTCGGGCTGGGAGAGTGTGGTCATCGCGAAGCCCTGGGCTGCGTGATCCCCGGGCTGGCAGAACGACGCCAGCGACAGGTCGCGCCCCGGGTGCAGTTGCAGTTGGTTGAGCACCTGCAGCACCGGCCAGGCGTCCGACGTCCAATAGGTGATGATCGCGGTGGGGCGATCCTCGCAGCCGAGATATTCGGCGAAATGCCGTCGCTGCTGATCGGGGTCGGCGCGTTGCAGCAGGAACCACTCGGGTTCCAGGCCGGCCTCGTTCATCGCGTCTTGATAGCCGGCCCGGCGGTCGCCCACGCTGTGGTGGGCATGGGCAAAGTCACTGCCCCACCAGGTATCAGCATAGGCGATCCGCCGATGGCCGAGCTTGAGGAGGTGTTGGGTAAGCTCCCTGCCGCCGGCGCGCTCGTCGACGTAGACCGCGTCGGTAGGGAGGGGCGTATTCATGTAGACCGCCGGTACGTTCGAGTGGGCGATGCGGTCGATCAGGGCCGGCGGGATGTCCCACGTGTAGTCGATCAACAGCCCGTCGGCGGAGTATTGCTGGAGCATGAGGGGAACGGCGTCTTCCTCATCGAGTCGGTTGTCGGGCAGCTTGGCCATCGACAGGTGCAGGTCATGCTCGGCGAGGGCGTCGTGAATGGCTTCGAGCATCGTGGTGGAGAGGTAGCTCTGGTGCTCGTTGGTGCTCATCAACAGGGCGATGGTTCCGAATCGCCCGGTGCGGGTCGCCCGGGCGGCGGCGTTGACGCGGTAGCCCATCTTCTCGGCGACCGAGAGGACGCGTTTCCGCGTATCGTCGGAGATTCGACCGGTGTTGCGCAGAACGGCAGAGACGGTCATTTTCGACACGCCGGTCCTCTTCGCGACGTCTTCGAGCGTCAAGTCAGCCATAGGTGAGCCCAAGTGGAAATGGTTTATCGTTACATCGAGCTGCTTTAACGTTAAAGCAAGTCGGCCGATCTGTCAAGCCAAAATGCGCGAATTTGTGGCAGGAAGGGGCTGAATTGCTGCTGCAGGCCGTCAGATCGGGACGTCGGCCGCAGTTCACAGAGTTATTTTGCCCGCAACGGCAAGCTGCTGTGCGGTTGTGCTTTCGTCGGCTGGGACGGTCCTGTAGGATGGTCGGCCGACGTGACCGATCGAACCCCAATGGAGGCCGAGCTGTCGTGAATACCTGCATGGAGTGCATTCCCTGTTTCATCCGGCAGACGCTGGATGTTCTGGACCTGACCGACGCCGACGAACCGACGCGCCGCACCGTCCTGCGGGCGGTGTTGCGCGAGATGGCCGAGGCGGAGTTCGACGAGTCTCCGCCGGCTTTGGCGCGGCGTGTTCACCGTGTCATCCGCGAAAGCATCGGCTGCGAGGACCCGTACCGGGCGATCAAGGCAGAGTGCAACGAACTGGCGCTGACGCTTTACGACGACCTCCGCCAGGCCGTGCTGAAATCGGACGATCCGCTGGCGGCTGCGTGCCGCCTGGCGATCGTGGGCAACGTCATCGATTACGGCGTGCAGAGTCATTCCCCGCTGGAGGGCATCCGGGAGGTCATTCACGAGGCGATGGACACGCCCATCGACCCTGCCGCCGTCGATCGTCTCCGTCGCGAGGCGGTCTGGGCAGAGCGGATTCTCTACCTCGCCGACAACGCCGGGGAGATCGTCCTGGACCGCCTCCTGCTGGAGCAGTTGCCCGCGGCGAAGGTCACGCTGGTGGTCCGCGGCGGGCCGATCCTCAATGACGCGCTGCGGGAGGATGCCCGCAGCGTGGGGATTTCCGAGATGGTCCGGGTGATGGACAATGCCGACAACGCCCCGGGCACGCTTCTGGAGCACTGCAGCCCGGAGCTGCGCGACGAGTTCCGCCGGGCGGACCTGGTGATCGCCAAGGGGCAGGGCAACTTCGAGTCGCTTTGCGGCGTTCGCGACAAGGACCACCTGCTGTTCCTGTTTCGTCTGAAGTGCCCGGTCGTCTGTGACGCACTCGGCGCTCAGCAGGGTCAGCCGATGATCGTCTGGCGCGACGATCTGCCGGGCGACGGTATTCAGGCGGGCCGGTCGAAGCCGACGGTGGCATGAAGGCAGAACCATGGCGGCTTTGGATGGTTTGATCTACTGATCCGACAGGTCGAGGCGCCTGTCCTGTTTCATACTTCATTTACGCAGAGCAACGGGAGCATCGGATGAAAACGCGATCATTTCTGCTGCTGATGTGTGTCCTTCTGGCCGGCGACCTGGCTTGGGGCGAGGCCGACAGTTGGACGCTGACCAATCACCAGGGACCCTACCGCGACGAGCCGGTTCGCCTGGGGGTGGAGTTCAAGAAGCCTTACGACGCGGCCAAGCTGCGCGTCAAGGAAGACGGCGAGCCGGTTCAGTACCAGGTGGAGGTGCTGGAGGGGTCGCCCGGGGAGGTCCGCAAAGGCCACCTGTGGGTGATGACCAACATCGACGCCAAACAGTCGCACGAGTACAACGTCATCACCGACGCGCCGGCCGGCGTGTCGCTCAAGAGCGACGTCTCCTGCCGCAAGAGCGGCGATACGTGGACGCTGACCAACGGCCTGGTGACGCTGGAGGTCCGCGCGGAAGGCGACGGCGGCCCGGTGGTTTCGCTGCGGACCAAGGGGCACCCAGGCAAGCGTACCAGCTCGAAGTGGATGACCGAGTTGGAACTTGACCGCGTCGTGGCCGAGCCGATCGGCGATGGACCTTTGTTCGCGAAACTGCGTGTGCGATACGAGTTCAAGGGCACCGAGGCGTTGAAGCATCCCCACGCCGAGATGACCTTTACGATCTGGAAGAACCGCCCCCACGTGCTGATCGAGGAGTCGCACCGGATGGCCGAGGGCGACGGCTGGTGGTGGGATCTCTCCAGCGGATGGGACGTGAAGCATGGGCTTCGCCGCCGGTGGTTCAAGGCGCCGTTCTCGTCGGCAGGCGGGCTGAATGAAGCTGAACTCAAACCCAACGATCGTCTGGGAACAACGCTGATGAACCTTCAGCCGCGATGGACGCAGGCGTTCGACGAGGGATGGTTCTTCGGCGCGACCAACGGCGAGAAGGTGCTCGGGGCGCTGGTGCTTCGGGCGGGCAAGTGGACCTGGCCTCACGAGAATCTCATCCAGGTCCGCGTGGACAAGAGCGGCAGGACCGCGGCGTTGTTTGCGCCCACCACGCGCGGCTCGCGCTACTGGGCGCTGATCGCCGGGCCCGAGAAGCTCGTCACCGTCAGCGAACAGCCCCACCCCAGCAGGAAGGGCAAGACGCGGAAGGTGAACAACCTTCAGGACCTCGCCGAGACGCTCGGATTTCGGCCGTTGGATAAGCTCACGCACGAGTACATTCTCGAATGGCCCGGGCTCGAGCCGGGCGGGTTCCGCGGGCGGAACTTCTACAACAACAGCATGAACCCGACCGGGCCGATCCGTGGGGAGGGCAAGCGGGCGGTTCGCGAGGCGATGCAGGGCAGCTTCAAGCCCAGCCGGGGGAATCTTTCGTACGTGCAGGTGATGTTCGATCCGGACGCGTACGGCAGCTACTGGGACTACTGGTCGCCGATCAATCCGAACTTCTACACCGACTACGTTCGCATCCCCATCGCCAAGACGGCCACGCTGAAGGGGCACCCGAAGTTCGAGGTGTTCCGCAAGATGGCTGAAGACGCCTTCCGGAGCGACGTGTTCCACTCGGTGACGTTGCCCGGCGGGGCGGGGCAGGAGTGCCCGGGGTACACCGCCCACGCGATGAAGAGTTGGAAGATGCTCGCGCCGGTCGCCCGCAAGCACCTCGGGTTCGACCCGATGAAATGGCCTCGCGTGAAGGCGGCGGCCTCGTTCCTGCTGCACACCTCCCAGCCGCTGGGAGGCGGGAAGCGGCGCATCCTGCCCCTTGGCGATACGCACCCGACCGGTCCGGATGTAGTCAAGCTGGCCAGGGAGTTCGGGGCTTATGAGGATGTCCGCAAGTTCCGCACCGAGGAGTTGCCCGGGTTCGGCGTGGTGTTCCGCTCGCACCCCGGGACCGATCGCGAGAACTTCCTGGCCTTCAAGAGCGGGCCCAACCGCGGGCACAACCATGGCGATCAGCTCAGCTTCCACTACTGCGCCGATGGCAGGCAGGCGGCGATCGACCATATGTGCAGCTACTCGCCCCGGGCCGACCAGGAGCACATGCACAACCGGGTGGCCTTCTCGGCCGGCGATTTCAAGTACGCCAACATGGACGGCTACGAGCGCGTTCTGGCCTTCAAGACCTCCGATACGGAGGACGTCGCCGTCGGGCAGGTCCGCAGCAGGCGTCTGCGGAAACAGTCCAAGCTGCCCCAGGACATCAAATGGGACCCCATCGGCCCGTACCTGCGGTTCAAAAAGCCGCTGATTTACCGGCGTACGGTCGTGATGATCAAGGACCCCAAGGGCAAGGCGAAGGATTACTTCGTGGTTCGCGACCAGCACTGGGGCCCGAAGGTGACGGCGACCTATGGCCTGCACGTGCTGACCGGCAAGCTCGACCGCAAGGGCAACCGGGTGAACTTCGGGAACATGACGCTCTTCCTTGCTTCTCCCGCCAAGCCCGATTACGAGCGGTTCGACTGGTCGTATTCCAAGGGCAGGGGCGGCTTTGGTGAGAAGACCCTCGGGGTGCGGTTCTCGGTGACCGGTGAGAACACGCAGTTCATCTCGGTGCTCTATCCCGGCGGTCACGCGCCGCGCATGGAAGCGATTCCCAACGGTGTGCGGGTGAAGTTCGCCGACGGCAGCGTGGACGAAATCGCCTTCGGGGACGAGCCGAAGGAGGGCTCGAAGAAGGCCCCGCTGGTGATCGTCAAACGCGGCGGAAAGGCTGAGACGCTCCTGACGGCCGGCGAGTTGGACTTCAAGCGTTCCCAGGGCGAGGTCGGCCTGTTCGTGCCCGATTGCGGGTACGACTTCGGGCCGATTCCCGATTGGCTTCGCGAGCAGCGCACCTTCGGCCGCAAGAAGGTGCTCGGGAAGTGATCGCCCCTCCGCGGCGCGCCCGGCGGTGGGGGCGTCTCGACCGATCGGGCGGATCGATTGCCCTCTGCCGCATTGGCGGGGTTGCATTCACCGGTTGGCTGGTGCATGATATGGCCGAAAATAACCCCCGTCATTCTGCAGTTGGTGCTGATGAAGGAGTGATATGAACGCCAGGAAATTCGCGGTAATTCTCGTCGCGCTCGGGGCGGCGACCATGGTGACCCAGTGGGGCAACATCTCCGAATGGGTGGAGGCATCGGTCCGGCAGGAAGAGCAGCGCCCCCGCAAGGTCGTCTACTGGACCAGTTCCGGCTCGCCCGAGGTCGATCTCAAGCGGGCCCGCCAGTTCGAGCAGATCCACAAGGACATCGACGTCCAGCCCAACTTCCGCGAAACCGGCGGGCTGCAGGACATCCTGTTCGTCAGCTTCCTGTCGGGCAACCCGCCGGACTACATGTCCGTGAAAACCAACGAGCTCCGTAAGTTCGTGCTTATCGGAGGGTTGTATCCGCTTGACGGCCTGCTGAAAAAGGAGAACGAGCAACTCGCCGAGAAGGGCATGACCTACTTCGATCAGTACCTGATCGGCAAGGCGAGGGTTCACCGGTTCTTCGTGAACCCGGATGATCAGTATCTCCGGAACTTCCGGGAGAATCCTCTTCAGGCGGCGAGGTTGCTGAACATGCACGGCAGCGTTATCGGCCTGCGCGATGTGTCCATGCCCAGCACCGTGACCTATAACAAGCGTTTGTTCCGCGAGGCCCACCGGATGTTCCCCGACGCCGGTCTGGTGGTGGACGGCGAGGTCGTTCCGCCCAAGACCTGGCTGGATTTCTACCGGAAGGCGAAGATCATCACCGAGTACGGCAAGCGGGCCGCCAAGCAGCAGGGCCTGCCCGAACCGGTCTGTTACGGGGCGGTGCTCCAGGGACAGCGCGACCGCGACCTGGACCGCGGCGTCAAGCCCCTCGCCCGACGGGCCGGTTCGATGGCGTTCGCCTTCGAGGGCGATACCAATACGGTTCATCAGTATCTCTCACCCGAGACGCGCGAAGAGTACCAGAACAAGCGGATCGCGTACTTCGACTACGACAGCCCGCAGCAGTTGGCGGCCTTCGCGTTGTTGCTGAAACTCAAGCAGGACGATCTGATCCTGCCCGGGACCGAGGCCCGCCACTACGAGGACACGCGAACGGCGCTGGCGTCGGGTAAGGCGGCGATGCTCATCGACGGTTGGCACGCGGCGCTGATCGGGGCCGAGCGCGTCCCCTGGGCTGCCCAGGACCTCGGCAGCGCACCGATCCCGCTGCCGTACCACCGTGTGGACCCCAACAGCGGCTGGACCGAGCAGCGTGTGCAGGACGAGAAACGGCGCATTCACACCTTGCTTCGCCTGGACGAATTGGGCATCGAACTGCCCCCCGGCAACCGCCTGCCCCGGACGGCCGAAGACAACATCCAGTTCTTCTCCTCGCTCTGTCGCGACCCCGAAGCGACCTGGGAATGGATCCACTTCACCGACCGCAACGTGAAGGTCATGCGGGACGAGGCCCGGCGCGGGACCGTCCCCCAGACGCGCGAGGCGCTGAAGCATCTCGGCGATTCGGACTGGTTCCCCTATCCCTACCAGATGCAGGTGTACAACATCATCGACGAGCACTGTGCGATGTGGCCGGAGCGGCCGTTGCACGGGCCCGTCCAGCCTGACACGAAGATGAAGGTCTTCTGGAAGTGGTTCTACCAGACCGACGTCAAGGACATGGGCGAGATCCTCGTGAAGGCCCGCACCGAGGTGCAGGAATTCACCGAGGCGGCCAACCGGGACCTCGCCAAGCGGATCGAAGACGGGATCGTCCGCCCCGAGGAATGGACCTTCCCCGACTGGGATCCGAAAGACGCCGAGAAGTTCTTCGCCCGCCAGCAGCAGGGGGGCAGTTCTCCCGAGGCTGAACGGAGACTCGACAAGATCCGGGCCGACCTGGCTGCCTATCTCAAAGAGAACCCCCAGCAGGACATCCTCAACGAGAACGGCCGGGTGCGGAACGATATCTGGAGATGGCGGACCCCGGGCAGCATGCTGCAGTTGCTTTGGGTCCCGTTGCTGATCGGCGGCGTGACGGCCGGCTGGTTCGTCTGGACGGTCCTTCGGAACCGCCACACCACTGAGGATCTGCTCGCCAAGGCCAGGCGGGGAGCGAAGTCCAACTGGCATGGCTACGTGTTCGTGCTGCCGGGGATCCTGGCGATCTTCGTGTTCGCCATCTACCCGTCGATCTACCAGTTCGGGCTGGCTACCTATTCCGGCGACGGTCTGGGCGTGATGCGATACGTCGGCTGGGAGAACTTCAACAACATCCTGAACCCCGCCTCGGAGCAGTTCGACTCGGACTTCTGGATGAAAGTCATTCCCAACACGTTGATGTACATGGTGATCGTCTGTGCCGGACAGGTCTGCCTCGGCTTGGTGATCGCCTCGCTGCTGAACCTGCCGCTGAAGTCCAACCGGTTCTACCGCGTGTTGTTCTTCATCCCGCTGGTGACGTCGCTGGCGGTGGTCAGCGTGATTCTCATCGGGTTGCTCCGTGGCGAGAATTCGGGCCTGAACCAGTTCCTGATCCGCATCGGGCTGGAGGACCTGCCCTACTGGGTGGGACTGGTGGACGATCCGGGCAAGATGATCGACTGGCTCGGGCAGAAGACCGGCCTGTACACGGTAATGGTGGTGGGGATCTGGCACGGATTGCCGTTCAATATCATCCTTCTGCTGGCGGGGCTGCAGTCCATCCCGCCGCAGCTGTACGAAGCGGCGAAGGTCGACGGCGCCAACGCCTGGAGACGATTCATTCACGTGACGATTCCCGAGATGGCACCGATTCTGATCGTCATCGGGTTCAACGCGTTCATCGGGGCGGCCAAGGCGTTCTCCAGCGTGTTCGTGCTGACCGAGGGCGGGGCCGACCACTCCAGCGAACTGGTCGCGACGTACATCTTCAAGAAGGGCTTCATGAAGCCCGAAGGAACCGAGCCCAACCTCGGGTACGCCGCGGCGTTGGGCGTGGTCTACTCGCTGATGCTGATGGGGCTGACGATCACGAATGTGGTCATCATCGCCCGTCGGTGGACAAGGAAGCTGAAAATGCAGCAACAAGCCGGCACCCCCGTCAAGGAAGGGGCCGACAATGTCTGAAAAACGTGAGCTCACCCGCGAAGAAGCCAAACTGATCTACAAGAAGCATCGTGGCAGCCTGCTGGAACGGCTCCGCTACAACTGGTGGATCATCCTGCTGCACCTGGTGCTGATCACCTTTGGAGTGCTCAACCTCTATCCGTTCCTGTGGATGATGGGAACGAGCTTCAAGGCCGAGGCGGAGGCGTCCAACGAACGGCTCGCCCCGATCCCGGAAATGAAGTACAAGCTCGCCGAGGGATTCGACCCCAACCGGATCGTACCGCCGTTCCTCGACGCGGACATCGCCGCCGCCGAAACCCACCGGGAATGGGGCCGACGCCTCAGTTCGGTGGTCAGCAGGCTGGAGATGCTCCAGGAAATGCAGCGCCGGGCGATGGAACCCCACCTGCTCCAGAAGCTCGCCCGGGCGTGGCTGGACCGGAACGAGTTCTACGAGCAGAGCAAACTCGTGGTGGCCGCCCAGGAGGAGAACCTCAAGGTCATCGATCGCCGCATCGCCCGGGTCAAGGAGACCCTCGATGCGTGGAAAGGTATCAAGGCGCTTCGCAAGAAGCTCGATGCGCTTTCTGCCGACCTGCGAACGGCGGAGGAAGACGGTCGCAGGAAGACGCTCCGGCAGAAGATCGCACTGCTCTCAGAGCGGATCGTCGAACTCGAAAAGACCGGGCCGACGGCCAAGGCGCGGTTGGCCGACCTCAAAGCGAAGTACGCCGCCGGCAGCAAGTTCCTCGCCGAGGCGACCGAGACGCTCGATACGCTTCGCCTGGGCGCGAAGATCAAAAAAGACAGCGACGAGCGGACCAATGGCATCGCGGCGACCGCCCCCGGCAGAATCAGCCCCGACGGCGAAGGCGACAAAGTCACTTATCAGCTGGAGGTGTACGATCTTCCCTCGCTGGGCGGACCGGCGACGAAAGCGGTCACCACTCAGCCGGCGGGCGACAAGGTCGACGGCAACCAGGCCGTCCTCACCAAACTGCCCCCGAAGACCACCATCACCGGCCAAACCGCCTACGGCGTGTTCAAGCTCTTTCAGGAAAAGAACATCCTCGTCGAGGACCCAGCCCACGGCGGGTTCTGGCTTTCGGATGCGGCGCAGGCCGGTGAGTTCCCCGCCGGTCTGAGCGAGAATCAGCTCGCCACAGCCAAGGAAGTTCGCGAGTACTACCTCGTTACGCCTTCGAGCTACAAGAAGGCTACCAAGGTCATCCAGGTTCAGCTCGACCGGCAGTTGCCCTCGCTGACGAGCGGTCCGGAGGCGGCGTTGGTGCAGGTACGCCAGGCCAAACCCGCCGGGGAAAACACCCCGGCCGTCGAACCGGCGTATGTGCTGGCCGACTGGGCGCGTGGGACGGTTCACGATGGTCTCAGGCCCCGCCAACTGCTCACGCTGCTGCGCATCTGGCAGGAGAACCAGCGCCGTCACGAAAGCCGAACCACCTTCGCCGCCGACCGTTGGTCGGTCGGCGCCTACGAGAAGAACTACGGGCTGGAAAATGCCGTCGGACGCCCCCTGGCCAAGGCGGAGATCAACGCCTTGCTGGACAAGAATCTGCTGACCGAGGCCCGCCTGCAGTTCATGAACTACTGGGTGGTCCTCAAGGAAGAGAACCTCATCCTCAACTTCCTGACCAGCGTGCTCATAACCGCCACCGTGGTGATCCTGACCGTGTTGGCCTCCTCGATGCTCGGATACGCCCTGGCGCGGATCCGCTTCCCGGGCAAGTTCCTGGTGCTGGGGGTCATGATCGCCGCGAGCATTCTGCCCGGCGAAGCCCGCATCATCCCGATTTTCAAAATGCTGATGGCCGTGGGACTCATGAAGAACCTCTGGGGCCTGGTGCTCTGGTTGACCAGCTTCGGCGTGGGCAACGCGCTGCTGATGGCGGGCTTCTTCCTCACGCTGCCCAAGGAAGTGGACGAGGCCGCCGAGGTCGACGGGGCCGGCGTGTTCCGGAAATTCTTCGACATCGCCCTGCCCATGGCCCGCCCGATCGTCATGACCGTCGGGCTCTTCGCGTTCCTCACCGCATGGAACAACTTCCTGATCCCGCTGCTGTGCACCATCTCCCGCCCCAGCATGCAGCCGCTGGCGGTGGCGGTGTACAACTTCCAGCAGGGGCACCCGGGCAAGTGGCATCAGATCAATGCCGCGGCGGCCGTCATGATCGTTCCGGTGATCGTGCTGTTCCTGCTCGTGCAGAGACACGTGGTGAAGTCCATTGCGATCGGGGCGGTCAAAGGCTGATCGCCACGTCCCATACGCATCCGTCCAAACCGGGCGGCTCGCACCTTCGCGGGCCGCCCGCTTTTGCATGCGGAACTCAGTCCATCTCCCGCAGGATGCGCTCGAAGGCTTGGGCGTTCTCCGCCGCCTGGCCGCGATGACAGTTGTTGAAGAACGCGTAGACGCGCTTCGCCTGGTCTTCGCGGGTCGACCATTCCTCCAGCAGCTCGGTAAGCTCCTGTGGGCTGTAACTGTAGTCGTACCGCTCAGCCGCCCCGGCGTACCACAGATCGGCGTTGCGCGAATGCAGGCGAAGGTAGCCCACCGGGCCGGTCAGCCTCGCCGAAGGACGGTGCAGCGAGGCGATCTCCGGCACGTCGGGCACCACGAGTGTGACCCCGCGATCGGCCAGCCCGGTATACGTCAAGCGATGGTCCCAGCTGAAATGGCGGAACTCCACCGCCAGCGGAACCGACGCCAGCGCCTCCAGCAGGCTCGCGAGGTACCTGCGATTGGCCACCGTCCGGTGGAACGATTGAGGCAGCTGCACGAGCACCCCGGCCAGCTTGCCGGCGTCCCGCAGCGGATCCAGCGCGTCGAGGAATGCCTCGGCCGGTTCGAGCTTTCCCTCGTGCGTGAGTTGCCGATTGGCCTTGATCCAGAAGTCGAATCCCGGCGGGCTGCGCCGGTCCAGGCCGGCCAACGTCCCGGCAGCCGGCATGCGGTAGTAGGTGTAGTTGACCTCCACCGTCCGGAAGTGCCGAGCATAATGCTCGAACATCGCCTGCTTCGGCGTGCCGGGCGGATAGAACGGGCCCACCCAGTCGGCGAACGAATAGCCGCTCGTGCCCACGCGCCACAGCGAATGTCTCCGGGGGGTGTCGCTCATCGCGGGTCCACCCCGCTCACGCGGATTCGCTCGACCGTCTCGGCCGTCACACTCACGCAGCCGTGCTGGGAATCCACCCGCCCGGTGATGCGATACGGGCCCGGCCCGGCGAGCTTCGTGCGCATGCGGCCCATCGCCGAGGGAAACACCGTCGCCTCGAACATTCCGTGTTCATCCTCCAATGTGAGAAAGAGCATCGTCTCCCCGTTTCGCGTGCGCGTCGCCCGGGTGGCCTCCAACACCCCGGCGATGCGAACCCGTTGCCCGACACGATGAGGCAGCGCGCGGGTGTCAGCCGTTACCAGCCTCGCCAGGGTCGGACGGTACAGCGAGAGGATGTGCTCGCGGACGCTGATTCCGAGAATCTCCCGTTCGTCGAAGTATTTCCGCGCTTCATCGTAGTCGCCCGGGGCGTCCGGAACGACCGGCGCCGCCGACAGCAGCGGGCCGCCGGGCACGCGGCCGGGCTTGAGCGTCTGGTGCAGCGTCCACTCCATCATCAGCGTCGGCCGCGATCGACCGGTCCAGTCCAGCGCCCCGCAGAGAATCAGCGAGCGCGCTTCCGACTCGCCCAGCCCCACGCGCGAGAGCAGGTCGGTGAGCCCGTCGAATGCCCGCCGCTGACGCTGCTCGAGGATCCGCTCGATCGTCACCGGCCCGAGCCCCGAGACGAATCCCAGCCCCACGCGGATCGCCCCGTCGGCCTCCAGCACGAACTCCTCGCCGGAGTGATTCACGCTGGGCAGGCGAAACGTCACGCCCTCGCGCTTGGCCTGCTCCACGTACACCCGCGGATGGTACATCGACTGGTTGTTGTTCAGCGCCGCCAGCCAGAATTCCCTGGGCCAATGGGTGCGGAGGTACGCCCCGGCGTAGGCGAGCATCGCGTAGCTGCCCGCGTGGGCCCGGCAGAAGGAGTAGTGGTTGAACTTCGCCATCTGCACCCACGTGTCCTTGGCGTAGGTCGGGTCGATCCCGTTGCGCACGCACCCGGCGAGGAACTCCCGGCTGAGCTCGCGGCGCTGGGCGTCGGAGGTGCATTTCTGCACCCGCTTGCGGAAGCGGTCGGCCTGCGGCAGCGAGCAGGAGAGCATCGCGGCGGCCGTGAGCATCACGTCGTCCTCGTAGAGCATCACGCCGTGGGTGTCTCTGAGCACGCCCGCCAGCTGCGGCGGGGCGGGAGGCGTGTCCTCCAGGCCGCGAAGCCGACGAATGAACACCTCCTTCATGCCGATGCTCGCCGCCCCGGGACGGATCAGCGCCAAGGCCTTCATGACATCGCCCACATCCGACGGCTGCATCATCGTCAGCAGGTGGCGCATCGCCGGCGATTCCAACTGGTTGCACCCGACAGTATCGCCCCGGCGGAGACGCTCGATCGTCGCCGGGTCCGCGGGGGGCAACGCCTCGATGTCCGGGGCCGAACCGTGGCGCTCGGTGATCCGGTCGCAGGCGTAACGGACGGTCGAAAGATTCCGGTTGCCCAGCAGGTCGAGCTTCACCAGGCGCATGTCCTCCACGCCGTCCTTGTCCATCTGCGTAATCATCACGCCCTTGGCCGCCCGCTCGATGGGCACGTACCGCCGGATGCCGCGCGGGGCGATGACGATCCCTCCCGGATGCACCGAGAGCACGTGCGGCAGCTCACGAATGGACCTCGCCAGCCTGGTGATCCGCGAGAGGTCGGGCTGGTCGGCCCCGGCCCGGCCGGGGCCTCGCCCGGAGAGACGCGAGAGCTGCTGGTCGGAAAATCCCAGCGCCTTGCCCGCCTGGCGGAACGCGCTGCGGGGCTGAAACGTCGTGTGCATCGAGACCATGGCGGTGCAATCCCGCCCCCAGCGGTCGAAGGCGTACTCGATGACCTCGTCCCTCAGCCGCCAGCAGAAGTCCACGTCCAGGTCCGGGAAGTCCTCCCGGCGGGCGTGGATGAACCGCTCGAACGGGATGTCGTAGCGAAGCGGGCAGACGTTGGTGATCCCCAGCAGATACGCCACGATACTGCTGCCGCCGCTGCCCCGGCCGGCCACCGGCGCGCCTCGCCGCCGGGCGTACTGCACGATATCCCAGACCACCAGGAAGTACTCGACGAACCCGAGCTGTTCGATCAGCCCCAGCTCGCGTTCGAGGCGGGCATGCACCGCGCCGGAAGGAAAATCGCCGTATCGCCGGGCAATTCCCTCGCTGCATAGTTTGCGCAGGAAGTCGGCCGACGACGATCCGTCCGGCGTGGGAAAGGCCGGGAAAACCGGCTCGCGAGGCAGCAGGCGGAAACGGCTGCACCGCTGGACGAGGCGCGTGTTGCCCTCGATCGCGTCGGGCCAGTCGGCCAGCTGTCGACCAAGCGTGTCCGGATCGCGCAGATGGGCCCGGGGATGGGGCAGTTGGTCGTCCGGGACGCGGTTCATGGTGGTTCGCAGGCGGATCGCCGCCAACAGCCGGGCTGCCTCGGCGTGGCGGGCCCCCAGCGTCAGGCTCGGGGCGGAGGCGACCGGCGGAAGGTTCCGCTCCTCGACCAACGCGCGCAGGGCATCGAGCTGCCGGCGCGACTGGCTGGCCGGGTCGATCGCCGGGTGGAGACCGTCGCGATCTACACCGGCGGCGAGCAGGTCGACGATCAATTCGGCGTCGTCGCAGAGCAGTTCGAGCCCTTCCCCGAACCGCTCCAGAACGCTCGCCAGCGGTGAGACGGGTCGGGGCAACATGCCTGTTGCGTCCCGGCGTGCCCAGCCGACCCCGGCGGTGACGGCGGCGGGCGCGGGTGAACTCGCCGCGACCGGCTCCGGCTCGAGCTCCATCGCGCGGAGTTCGGTGATGCTCTGGCAGAGGTTCTCATAGCCGGCGTCGGAATTCACCATCGCCGTGACCGACCGCCCGGCCGGGTCGCGCAGTTCCGCGCCCAGCAGGGGAGTCAGCCCGGCGTCCACCGCTCGCCGCCAGAACGCCGTCGCCCCGTGAAGACTGTTGACGTCGGTCAGGGCGATGCGCGAGTGACCGAGTTTTTTCGCTTCGCGAATCAGGGCAGCGATGCGCGTGGTGCCCCGCAGCAGCGAGTATCCGCTGCGGACGCGAAGCGGCGTGATGTCATTGAATAAACGGGCCATGGTGTTTCGTTTCGCCTTCGGCGACCGCGGGCAGGATGCCGTGCCACGGATGGCTGTGGCGTGTTATTTCGTCAGCGACGGTGTTCGCAGCACGAAGCCGTGATCATTCTGTTTCAGTTCGCCCAGCAGTTCGATGGACTTGCCGGACACCAGGCAGCTATGGCCCCAGCGGTCGCGGATGGTGTCCACCGCGGCATGCAGGCGGCGTTCCTGCCGGCGGGTCGCGTGTTCCAGCAGCGGGACGTGATCGCCGGCGGGGCTGAGATTGCTGAGAATCACCCGCACGTGTCGCAGCGCCACCCGCCGCGTGTAGAGCCGATCCAACAGCTCGCAGGTCACCGCGAAGAGCGTTTCTTCGGAGTCCGTCGCGTCGGGCAGGGTGCGGGCGGCGTTGACCTGCTTCCAGTCGTCGTAGCGGATGCCCAGCTCGACGCGCTCCGCCACCAGCCGGTCGTCCCGGGCGGCCCGCGTGGCCCGCTGGAGCAGGTAGAAAATCATCCCGCGGATCGGCCCGTCGTCGTGGAGGGGGCGGTGGAACGTCGTCTCGCGCGAGATGCTCTTGGGCAGGGTGTCGGCGCGGATGGATCGGCCGTCTCGGCCTTGGGCGCGATCGTGGATGAGTTCGCCGCGATACCCCAGCATGGACCGCAGCCACTCGCGTGGCAGGGCGGCGATCTCGCCGATGGTGGCGACATTCATGTCCCGCAGAATGCGCCGCGTCTTGGGCCCGACGCCCGGGAGCTTATCGATCGGCAGTGGTGCGAGAAACCGCTGCTCCCGTCCGGGCGGGATAGCCACCACGCCGTAGGGCTTTTCCAGGCCCGAGCCGATCTTCGCCATCATGCGGTTGCTCGCCAGCCCCACCGAGACCGGCAGGCCGACCTCCTCGCGCACCTCCCGTTGAATGCGAAGCCCCAGCTCGCGCGGGCCTCCGTAGTGCTCGGCGATGCCCGTGGCGTTCCCGCAGGCCTCGTCCAGGAATGTTTCCAGGGTGGTGACGTACCGTCGGCAGATCGTCCAGACGTGCTCGGCGAAGCAGCGATAGGTGGCGTAGCTCCCGTCGAGCACGATCAGGTCCCGGCAGCGCCGGCGGGCCCGATGCAGCGGCATGCCCGCCGACAGGCCAGACGCTCGAGCCTCGTAGCTGCACGAGGCGATCACGCCGTTGCCCACCGCCACCGGACGATTTCGCAACGCCGGAAACAACAGTTGCTCCACCGAGGCGAAAAACGCGTCAATATCCAGGTGCAGTATCGTCGGCGTGGGGCGCCGATCGGTGCTGTGGGCCGACGGAGTCAGCCGACGGTTGCGGTCTGGTCCAGCCACCATTGCACCTCCTCGGAGTCAAAGTGCAGCAGGAACGTCTCGTCGCCGCTCTGCACGGAAAAACACAGGCGATATCCCACCCCGCTGCGGTCCACCCAGCGGGCGTTGATCGCCCCCACGCGGTAGGTCCGCCCGCTCCAGCGGAAGCGGACCGGTGTCATTCCGCCCCCGGCGCAGTCCACAAGCACGCGAATGGGTTCGTCGATGGTCTCGATCTTCATGACGTCTAACCGCCGTGGGGCCGGGGCATGGGCTTCCCGTTGTGGCATGGGCTTCCAGCCCATGCACCTGTTCTGCTTTCCTTCGCCATCACACGGCCGATCTTTCGACTCATGTCGGAGCCTTCCTTCAATCGCGCGATGTCCCGGGGGTTTCCATGCTAACAAGTACCGAACAAATGGTATCATCCTCATCGGACCGGGTCAACCCCGCCCTGAGAGGAAAGAGGCGATGGCGGGTGACATGATATTGGGGCAGGGCGGTCCGTGGTTCGTTTCGCCCTGCTTGTTCCCCCGTTCAGTTATCTCGCCCGCAACAAGTTGCGGGCCCTACGATTCGTGCCCGATGCTCGATCAG
>JBKHCL010000072.1:0-16394 GCA_046541875.1 Phycisphaerae bacterium
CTTCGACAGACACGGGCTGGGAACTCGTGCTGCGAATAAAGAACCCCGCCGGCACGCTCGGTGCCGACGGGGTCTGGATGCATCGGTATTATTCCCGCCGGAGGCGGGATTGCGTCAGTGGGTTACCACTCCCAGCCGACGTTCATGCCGCCGTAGAACTCATCGGAGATGCCGGCAGCGGCGCCGTCATCGACCGCCTGGCTGTAGGCCAGGAAACCGCCGACGCTGAAGCCGCCCCACTCGGCCGGGATTTCCAGCGCGCTGGAAAGGTCCACGGCGATGTCGAGCTGGTAGTTGATGCTCGAGAGCTTCGTGGTGCGGTTGGTGTTGAGGTACCGGTGGTCAAAGTGGAACTGGACGCTCGGGGTGAGCGTGGTGTCCTTGAGGACCGGAACGTCCTGCATGCCCATCTCGGACATCACGAACTCATGGCTGAGTCCGGCAATGATCCACTGGCCGTAATCGGCGTTGTCCACATCAATGTAGTAGGCGATGGTCGGGTTCAGGTTGAAGTCGATCCCGCACATCTTCCACAGCTCGGTATCATCGAAGCTCAGTCCGACGTACCACTCGTTGGTCATCCGGTCGTCACCTTCGCTCTGCGGGAAGTGATACCAGATGTGCCCGACGCTGACGTCCATGAACTCGGTGACGCCATAGGTCCAGTCGATGGTGTAATCGACTTCCTGCAGCGTGCAGTCCTGGTTGCGGTCGGCGGGGCCCATGCGGCGGGCGTTGTCCTGGTCGGCGTAGAACTCGAACCAGACATTGCCGCTGAAGGTACCCAGGTTCATGCCGAACGCCTCGGACGTATCGACGCTGACGGTGAAGCCAACCTGGTGGTTGAGGGCTTCCCGGCCTTCGCCGGACCACTCCGAGAAGTTCTGTCCGCGCCAGATGTAGTCGCTGACCATCGCGTAGTCCACGGCCAGTCCGAGGCCCGGAATCGCCTTGGCGGGGCCTTCGGCGGGCACTGCCATTTCCGGCTTGCCGGACTCGACCTGCTGCACCGTACCCTGCTCTTCGGCCATCGCGTTGAGCCAGTTACCGCCTTCGGCGGCGGTGGCGACCAGAGGCATCATGCCCACGACCAGCGCCAGAGACGCCAGCGCTCCTCGCCATCCCATACGTCTGTTGTGTCTCGTCATCCTTAACTCTCCTTGTGCATACCACGTTGTCTGTCGCGACTCGAAAGGTCGCAGTTCTGTTCCCCTCCGCCACGCCCACTGGGGCATGGGCGAAGGACCGATGCATTCTGTCGCCGTGTCCTTACGGGACTACGACGTTCCTCAATAGACTATGTCGACCAGATGTTCAATGAAACATGTTGGAAATATTGGCGATTTAATCAAGCCTGCAAGCTGTTCTGCAGCAAACAATCGACCTGGGTGGCCACCCGGCTGACCTGCTCCAACGCGGGCAGGTTCCACACCATGGGGCCTTCGCTGGAGATGCATTCTCCATGCCACAGAAGTAATCATTCCATAAGGCTTTCTTTATGAAACTCTTACGGCAGACACCTTCCCTGTGACAGGGAAACATGAAATTACAACCTTGTAGGATTTGCGTGTTCGTATTACGATTTTGTTCTAAACGGCTGCGCTTACGACACACTTGGATGCCCTCCGGGAAAAGGAACGGCTGGAGATGTCAACTTCACAGAAAAATCACACGCCCCAGGCAAGAACCAGCGGCCCGGGGCGCCACGTCAATGAGTTGGACGCCCTCCACGAGATCAGCCAGATCCTCGCCAGCAGTGCAGGCCAACGCGAGATGCTCGCCGAGGTCCTCGATGTTCTGCACGAGCATCTGGGCATGACGCGGGGGACGATCATGCTGGTCAATCCCGATCGGACCGGGTTGAGCATCGAGGTCGCTCACAATCTTGCCGACCGCAAGAGCAAGGGCGTTCGCTACGAGATGGGCGAGGGCATCACCGGGCGGGTCGTGGAAAGCGGTCAGCCGGCCGTCGTCCCGAAGGTCTCCCAGGAGCCCCTCTTTCTCGATCGGCTGCACAACCGGCGCGAGCTGGACCGCGAGGAGATCAGCTTCATCTGCGTACCGATCAAGATCGGCTCGGAGGTGGTGGGCACGCTGTCGGCCGACCGCATTTTCGACGAGAGCGTCGCGCTGGATGAGGACGTTCGCCTGTTGACGATTGTCGCGGGCATGGTCGCCCACGACGTGCGAACCCGCCGCATGCTCGCCACCGAACGTCAGACGCTGGAGGAGGAGAACCTCCGCCTGCGAACCGAACTGGAGGACCGCTTCCGTCCGGAGAACATCATCGGCAACTCCAACGCCATGCGCGAGGTCTACCGGGCGATCCACCAGGTTGCCGCCAGCGACACGACGGTGCTCATCCGCGGCGAGAGCGGAACGGGCAAGGAGCTGGTCGCCCACGCGATTCACTACTCCAGCCCCCGGGCGCAGGGGCCGTTTGTGAAGGTCAACTGCGCCGCCCTCAACGAGAACCTCCTCGAGAGCGAACTGTTCGGCCACGAGAAGGGCGCGTTTACCGGTGCGGTGCAGGCACGCCAGGGACGCATCGACGAGGCCGAGGGCGGCACGCTGTTTCTCGACGAGATCGGCGACTTCTCGCCCATGACGCAGGTGAAGCTCCTGCGCGTACTCCAGGAGCGGGAGTATCAGCCCGTCGGAAGCAACCAGACGCGATCGGCGAACGTGCGGATCGTCTGTGCGACCAACAGCAACCTGGAGCAGGCCGTCGAGACGGGCAGCTTCCGCCAGGACCTCTACTACCGCATCAACGTGTTCCCGGTGCACCTGCCTCCCCTGCGCGACCGCAAGGACGACATCCTGCTGCTGGCGGATTTCTTCGTGGGCAAATACGCCCATCGCATGGGCCGAGAGGTCCGGCGCATCTCGACGCCGGCGATCAACATGATGTTCGCCTACCATTGGCCCGGCAACGTGCGCGAGCTGGAGAACTGCATCGAACGCGCCGTCCTTCTGAGCACCGACGGCGTCATTCACGGCCATCACCTTCCGCCCACGCTGCAGACCTCCGAGACCACCGAGACGACCGGCCAAGGAACGCTGCAGGAACGCGTGGATCTCTTCGAGAAAGACATCATCGTCGACGCGCTGAAACGCTCCGAAGGCAACATGGCCGAGGCGGCCAGAGACCTGGGCAGCACGCCGCGAATCGTCCGTTACAAGGTGACCAAGCTCGATATCGACTGGAAACGCTTCGCCCGAAGCGGATGAGCGGTTGCGGGCTGTGTGAGGGCTGGGGTACAATGCCCGCGCTCCGTTGCCGCCGGCGGAGTGTGGCGGGGACGCGGCGGTCGCCAAGGCAGAGCAGAAAGGATTCGCCATGCCTCAAAGCGGTCTGGTCATTTCGCAGATTCAGGACGTCACGATTGTGAACTTCCGCAACCGTTCCATCCTGGATACCGTCGGTGTCGAGTCGATCTCCAAGGAGCTTTACGCCCTGGCCGACGAGCAGGCACGAAAGAAGATCGTTCTGGATTTCTCCCAGGTACGGTTCCTCTCGTCGCAGATGCTCGGGGTCCTGATCGCCCTGCACAAAAAGCTCCGTGAGATCGGCGGCAAGTTCGTCATCTGCGGCCTGCAGCCCGAGCTGCACCGCGTCTTCCGCATCACGCGGCTGGACAAGGTCCTCGATTTCGCGGACGACGAAAGCAAAGCCCTCGCCCAGTTCGACGTCTATGCCTGAATGCACCCAAACACCACCGGGGCGACCCGCCGCGGCAGGAGAGGTTTCTCCATGAAGAAGCAAATCCAGATTCTGCTGTCCGGCGCGCTGATCGTGGTTCCTTTGGCGCTGACGATCTGGCTGATCGCCTGGGCGGCCGCCAGCCTCGACTCCATCGGCGCAGCGCTGCTGGGTCAGTCCGGAGTGGACTATAAGCTCCCGCCGGGCGTCAGTGCCCTGATGGTCATCGTGGCGATTTATCTCGTCGGGCTGCTCGCCCAGTTTGTGCTGTTCCAGAAGATCATCGACCGCTTCGAGGCGATCATCTCGCGACTGCCTGGGATCAAGACGATCTACGAATCCACGCGCGACCTGATGAAGCTCTTCGGCGGCGACAAGAAGCACATGGGAAAGGTCGTGCTCTACCGCCAGCCCGCCACGGGCGTGATGATCCTCGGAATCATGACCAACGACCGCCCCGCCGGCGTGATCGATCACGGCGGCGAGCGGCGGGTGGCCGTCTACCAGCCCTTCAGCTATATGTTCGGCGGGCCGACGATTTACGTCCCCGAGCAGGACGTCCAGGAGATCCCGATGGCCGTCGACCAGGCGCTGAAGCTCGCGACCACCGCCCACGTCGGCGCCAAGTCGCTCACCGACCTGCCCCAGCCCGAGTCCAACCCCCAGACCGACAACACCATCGCCCGGGAGACCCCAACGGAGTAACGCCAAGGATGGCAAAGAAGAAGAGCAGGAAAACCACCGCCGGGAAGAAGCCAGCCGGCAAGGCCGGCACGAAGAAGGCCACGAAGAAGACCTCGGAAAAGGCTTCCCGCGCCGAACAAGCCAAAACCCCAGCGCCGAAAAAGACCCGCTCGCGCAAGAAAGCGTCCTACGCCACGGCCGAGACGATGGCCAAGTCGCAGCGGAGCATTTCCGTCAGCGAGTTCTTCGCGAAGAACCGCCATCTGCTGGGGTTTGACAATCCCCGCAAGGCCCTGCTGACGACCGTCAAGGAAGCGGTGGACAACGCCTTGGACGCCTGCGAGGAGGCGGGGATTTTCCCCGAGATCGAGATCCGCATCGAGCAGATCTCCGAGACGCACTTCCGCGTGTCCGTCGAGGACAACGGACCGGGGATCGTCAAAAAGCAGATCCCCAGCATCTTCGGGCAACTGCTGTACGGCAGCAAGTTCCACCGCCTTCGAATGTCACGCGGCCAGCAGGGCATCGGCATCTCGGCGGCCGGCATGTACGGGCTGCTGACCACCGGCAAGAGCGTACAGATCATCTCATCCACGAAACGGGGCAAGGCCCATTTCTACGAGCTGCAGATCGACACGCGCAAGAACCGCCCTGACATCATCCGCGACGACACCATCGAATGGGACAAGCCCCACGGGACCAAGGTCACCATCGAGCTGGAGGCCCGCTACCAGCGAGGCCGGCAGAGCGTGGACGACTACCTCCAGCAGACGGCGATTGCCAACCCGCACGTGACGCTGCGGTACATCGCCCCGGACGGCAAGGAGGACCTCTACGAGGGCACGGTCACGGATCTGCCGCCGATCCCCAGGGAGATCCGCCCGCACCCTTACGGCGTGGAGCTGGGCGTGATGATCAAGATGATGCAGGACACCCGCGCCCGCACGCTACAGCAGTTTCTCACCAGTGAGTTTTCCCGCGTCTCGCCGCGCGTGGCCAACCAGATCATCGAAAAGGCGCACACCGCCCTGCCGGAGACCACACTCACGCCGCGCACCCGCCCGCGACGATTGAGCGCCGACGCCGCCAAGGCGATCTACCAGGCCGTCCAGGACGTCAAAATCCTTGCCCCGTCCACCGATTGCGTCGTGCCCATCGGCGAGGATCAGCTCATCGCCGGGCTCAAGAATGTCGTGGACGCTGCCTTCTACACCGCCACCACCCGCCGACCGGCCGTCTATCGCGGAAACCCGTTCATCATCGAAACCGCCCTGGCGTATGGCCGACCCGAAAAACCCGCCGACGGCGAAACCCCCGGCCGCAGGAAGAAAGGCAAGAAGAAGGACGACGATGACGAGCAGCACGAGCAACTCGCCAAGCTCATCCGCTTCGCCAACCGCGTGCCGCTGCAGTATCAGCAGGGAGCCGGCGCTATCTTCAAGGGCGTGGCCGGGACCAACTGGAAACAGTACGGCCTCACGCAGGGACGCGGTGCCCTGCCCTCCGGACCGCTCACCGTGGTGGTGCACATGGCCTCGGTGTGGGTGCCCTTCACCTCCGAGAGCAAGGAGGCCATCGCCTCCTACCCGGAAGTGCTCAAGGAAATCCGCCTGGCGCTGCAGGAGTGCGGCCGAAAGCTCGGCCGACACATCCGCAAGACCGTCCGCCACCGCCAGGAAATGAAGAAACGCAGCTACATCCAGAAATACATCCCCGCCATCGGCGAAGCCCTCCAGGAAATCCTGGACCTCAAAGACAAGCAGGTCGACCAACTCTGCGACGACCTCAAAGGCGTCCTCGAACGCAGCCGAAAGATGTAGACATGCTTTTACCCGAAAGGGTACTCAACGATTGTGGATTATGAACAGGTTCAGCGGCACAGGTGTGGGGAGACACCTGTGGTGCCCGATGCACTGCCCATGGACGACGTGCGAACGTTACTTTCGTCGCAGCAGGGTTGTGGCACCGATCGCCAGCAGCGTCAGCGTTGCCGGTTCGGGAACGGGCGTCGGCGGGGTTGACGGCGGGACGTTGGGTTTGTCGGGCGCGGGGGCTGGGATATCCGAATCGTCGTCGCCGTGGCGGCCGTGCGACCCATCCAGACCGGAGTGACGGACGACCCAGTCGGACCATTTCCGCGTCGAGCCCGGGTTCTTCCAGTCGTCCCGCCAGCCGAAGCCCCCGAACTGCCGCCAGGCGGTCAGCTCGTTGTTGCCCAGGGCGTAGCGGATTTCCTCCTCCGTGATCTCCTGTTGCCGGGAAATCTGGAAGTCTCGCAGATCCGGCGCGAGCGCATGCAGGTCGGCTTGGGGAGACAGACCGGCCAGGAGAATCAGCATACGAAAGAGCATGGCGGTGTCCTCTTGTAGGAGCACTTCGCGCAGCGAGAACCGTCCGGAAACACGCCGGCTGGGCCCGCCAGGCCGGCGGGACGCTCCGCTACAGAGGAACCCTACGATTCGCCTCGCGGCGGGGCAAATCGCCCCGTCGGTTCCACCTCGCTGGTGGGCGGTGTGGATCGCAGCGCCACCACCGCCCCGGAAAGGACCAGCATCGCCGCCGCGTAGAACCCCGCCTCGGGCACCTCGCTCAACAGGAAGTACGCCAGCGTACCGGCGAAAATGAACTGCGAGAGATTCGCGATACTCACGGTCTGGCCGCCGAAATGCTTCATCGAGTAGTTCAACGTGGAATGGCCGACGACCGTCGGAACAAGCCCCAGCCCCACCGCCAGGAGCCAATCGACGTTTCGCGGAACCGCCAGCGGATGGACCTCGCCGATACGTAGAGCGGCAAGCAGCTCACCCCCGCCGGGAATCGTCCAGACCCACGCCAACACCCCCGCAGCCGCCAGGCACGCCAGCCCGCCCACCACGTACAGCGGAACCAGATAGATCCAGATCGACGGAAAGTCGCGGTTGCGCCGCCCCAGCGCGAGATAGCAGGCGAACAGCAGCATCGACCCGAAGCAGACCATATCGCCCAGGAACAGCTCCGGCGAGAGGTGGTAATCGCCCACCGCCAGGATCCCCACGCCCACGATCGCCAAGGCCGTCCCCGCCCATTCGCCGCGTGTGAGCTTCTCGCGGATCATCCAGTGCAGCAGGAATGGCATGGCGATGGGGACCATGTTCACGATGAGGCTGGCGTTGGCAGCGAGCGTCAACCTGGCCCCGAGAATCCACGTGATGAAGTGCGCCCCGAGCATAACCCCGGGAAGCAGCGTCCGCCGCAGCAGCGACCAGTTCAGCCTCACGTTCAGCCGGCGCAGGTCGCGCATCATCAGGGGCGTCAGTGCGACCGAGGCGATCAGAAGTCTCTGGGCCGCCAGCAGCACCGGGTGCGTCTGGGCCTGTTTGACCATGATGACGGCCGTCGAGCAGGCCAGTACGCCCACTCCCAGCATGAGGGCTCGCAGGAGCATCCCGCCAGTGTATCCCGCGCATCACGCGTGTCCAGCGATTCCCCCGTCGCACGTCAGGCCGGATTCAGTGGCAGCCGGGCGATGAGCGGTCTACAATACCTCGCATGGATGAAATCTCCCGTCACGAGCACTGGATGCGTATCGCCCTCGATGAAGCCCGCAAAGGCGTCGGGCGGGTGGAGCCCAACCCGCCGGTGGGGGCCGTTCTTGTGCGCGACGACGAAGAGCTCGCCCGCGGACATCATCACAAGTTCGGAGGCCCGCACGCCGAAGTCGAGGCGCTGACCACGGCAACCGAGCGTGGAATGGACACCGCCGGAGCGACGATGTACGTCACGCTCGAGCCCTGCAGCCACTACGGCCAGACGCCGCCATGCGTGGAAGCGATCCTCAAACACGACATCGCCCGCGTGGTCGCCTCCCTCGAAGATCCCGACTCGCGGGTGGCCGGCGAGGGGTTCGGTCAGCTTCGCGAGGCGGGGGTGGAAGTCGTCTGCGGCCCCTGCCGCGAGGAGGCCCGCGAGTTGCTGAAGGCGTACATCAAGCTGCGCACCAAGCGTCGACCGTGGGTGATCGGCAAGTGGGCCCAGACCGGCGACGGCGCCTTGGCCCTGACCGACGACGCCGGGCGCTGGATCAGCAACGACGCATCCCGGCGGGACGTGCATCGCATCCGGGGGCTGTGTGACGGCATCCTCGTCGGCTCGGGAACGGCGATCGCCGACGACCCCCTGCTGACCAACCGCTCGGGCGACGGTAAACAACCCACACGATTGGTGCTGGACTGCCGACTTCGCACGCCGACGGACAGTCGGCTGGCACTCTCGGCCCATCAGGCACCGGTACTGATCGCCACCGAGGAAACCGCGTCGGCCACTCGACTCGCACACGCCGATGCCCTCCAGCGCAGCGGGGCCGAGCTGCTTGCCCTGCCCTGCAACGACGATGGAATCGACCTCGACGCCCTGCTCGACGAACTCGGCCGACGCCAGTGGACGCGGCTGCTCGTCGAAGGCGGCGCGGAAGTACATCGCAGCTTCATCCAAGCGGATCTCTACGATGAGTTGATCGTCTACGTCAGCCCGAATGACGCACCCGCCGACAGGGGGCTTCCAAGGCTGCACTATCGGGATGTCGCTGAACGCCTCAGCCTCGGCGAGCCGGAAGAGATCGACCTCGACGGCGACCGTCGCCTGCGCTGGGTTCTGCGGAGCTGATGGCCGATCAGTGCTGCTCGATCAACCATTCGGCGATGGCGCGCGCGGCGTGGGGTTTGGCGCATCGCTCGGCGGCGAGCTTCATCTCGCCCAGGTGGTTGGCATTCTCAAGAACGGGTAGCAGGTGCTCGCGGAGGGCGGCGGCATTGACGGCCGGCTCGACGGCGTCGTCGAGAACAATCGCCGCCCCTGCCGATTCGAGTTCGGCGGCGTTGAGCTTCTGATGCTGGTCGCGGTGATGAGGATACGGAAAGATCACCGCCGGGGTGGCCGTGATGGCCAATTCAGCGGCGGTCCCCGCCCCGCAACGGGTGATGGCCAAATCGGCGGCTTCGTACGCCAGGTCCATCCGCTCACAGTAGGGTTGCGTCACGCACGGGACGCCGACAGCCTCCATCGCCCCACGCAGCGGGTCGGCGAGTTCGTCCCGCGTCAGCGCCAGGACCTGCCAGCGATCCGCCGACGATTCCAGCGATCCCGCCAGCTCGATCGTCGCCCGGACGATAGACTCCGCCAGCAGGCTCCCGCCGAACACCAGCAACGTGCGCCGATCCGGATCCAGGGCGAAATGCGTCATAGCCTCATCCCGATCCGCCATTCCGAACCCGTGACGCACCGGACAGCCGACACACCGGATTTTCCCGTGATGTCGCGCGGCGAAGCGGTCGGCCGTCGCGTCGAACTGCGTGAAGATCGCCTCGACCCGGCCGGCGAGGAAGCGGTTCGCCAGCCCGGGTACCGCGTCGTGGTTGATCAGTGCGGTGGGAATACCGACTCGGGCTGCCTGCTTCACAATCGGCCCGGCCGCGAACCCGCCCAGCCCGAGCACCGCCCGTGGCTGGAGGTCGCCCAGCAGATCGCGCGCCAACCGACGCGAGGCCCGCCACGCGTGGAGGAACTTCCCCCACCCCCGCGACGACCGCGGGACCGGCAGCACCGGCTGGGGGACGATGGCGTGCGGGGTCATATCGAGTATGCGACGGTCGATCGCGCGGTTCGAGCAGGCCATCACCACGCGTGCATTGCGGTGCAGCCGCTGCAGTTCCTCGGCGACGGCCAACCCGGGGTAGAGATGCCCACCCGTTCCGCCTCCGGCGAAGATGTAAATCGCATCGTGCATTCGCTAACCGGCGGGCAGGGAGTATTCGAAAAAGCCGATCCGTTCGAGGTCGGACCGAAGCGTCCGGGCCCGGTCGATCGTGAGCGTCTCAAGCGGTTTTCGCGGCGGGCCCACGTCCACGCCCAGCATTTTCATCATCTCCTTACCGGCGGGGATCCCCCCATACTCGCGGTAGACGGCGATCATCTCGGCCGACTGGAGCTGGGCGGATCGGGCCGCGTCGAAGTCGCCGGCAACGAATCGATCGATCACCGTTCGGTACAACTCCGGCGCGAAGTTGTAGGTCGTGCCCACAGCCCCCCGGGCCCCCAGCGCCACACCGGCCAGGAGGAACTCGTCGCGCCCGAACAGCAGGTTGTATCGACCCTGCTCCAGTTGGATCGCGCGGATGAAATCCATGAGGTCCTCGTGGGTGAACTTGGCCCCGGTGAGCGTCGGGATCCGCTCGCCCCCCTGCCGGAAGAACTCCACCAGCGGAAGCGTCACCCCGGTCATCGAGGGGATGTGGTAGTAGTAGAACGGTGTCGAATCCGCGGCTGAGGCGACCTCGCGACAGAAGTCCACCAGTTGCTCGACGCGCCGAGGTCGGAAGAAGCTCGGCCCCATCGCCGAGATTGCCGCGGCGCCCTTTGTCTGGGCGCTTGCGGCGAGGCGTTGGGCGTCCGGCAGCGACGGACCTCCCACGTGCACAAGAATGCGGAAGCCTTCCGGGGCGGCGTCGATCCAGGCGGCCGACAGTGCTTCGCGCTCGTCGATGGTCAGCGAGAGCGACTCGCCGGTCGTTCCCCCGACGAACGCGCCGGTGAGCCCATGCTCCACCAGCAGCGAGGCGTATCGGGGGATCACGTCGAGATTCAGCTTGCCGTTCGCGGTCAGGGGCGTGTACGGGGCGGCGATGAGTCCGGTGAGGTGTTGCATGACGTCACTCGCGGGTTGGGTCTGAGGCGGAGGCCGTTTCGAGCGTCTCCGGCGAGCGGGCGGCGACCGACACCATCAGCGCCACGGCCCCGCTCATCAACACCAGCAGCGTACCACCGGCCGATACGAATGGGAACTGGATTCCCGTCGGGGGCAGCGCCACTTGAACCACCGCGATATGGAGAATCGCCTGCAGCGCGATGGTCACGCCCAGGGCCCCGGCGAGCACCTGTCCGAACCGGTCGCCCCCGCGCAGGGCCGCCAGGCGGGCGCAGAAGATCCACGCCACCAGCAGGCCGATCAGCAGGGCGGCTCCCACGAAGCCCCACTCCTCGCAGAACACCGCGAAGATGAAGTCCGTGCTGTCTTCCGGAAGAAAGCCCAGCTTCCGCGTGCCGCGCCCCAACCCGCAACCCAGCCAGCCCCCCTTCATCAACGCCATCAGCGATTGCCCCGCCTGGTAGCTCGATCGGTTGTCGGTTGCCCATGGGTCGATCATCGCGCGGATCCGTTGCAGCCGAAACGGGTTCTGAAGGATCAGCACGTAGAATCCCGCCGCAGCCGGGGGCACCAGCGAGAGGAGGTAGAGAATCGGCACGCCCGCCAGCCACATCGTGACCACGGCGGCGACCGCAATAATCAGCCCGGTTCCGAAGTCTTCCATTACGACCAGCCCCACACCCGCGCCGACCAGCAGGACCGCCGGCAGGAAGGTCCGCAGGAAGCTCTTGACGTCGGTCTTCTCGCGGGTCAGCCACGCCGCCAGGAAAATCACCAGCGCGACCTTGAGCATCTCGGAAGGTTGAAAGCCGATCGAATAGCTGCTCGGGCCGATCCGGATCCAGCGGCGGGCGCCGTTGCGCACATGCCCGATGCCCGGCACGTACACCAGCGCACAGCAGAGGATGGCGATTCCCAGAAGCGCCCCGGCCAGCCAGGGAAACCGCTTACCCCGTACCAGGACGCGATAGTCGATCCGCCAGGCCAGCAGAACGGTGAGCACGCCGACGACGGCGAAGGCGGTGTGGCGGTAGTCCACGCGTTGATACCACGCAGCCGGGTGACGCGCGACCGATGCGAGGGCACTGTGGACCATGACCACGCCCAGCGCGATCAGCGCCAACGTCGCCAGGATGAGCCCCTGCCCCACACCGTTGCGTCCCAGTGGCAGGCAGGTCGGGTTGGAGGGCTTCCGTGCCATCGATGCGGGTCCTTCGTGGCGAGCGTCCCTGCCCGCCGCTCCTGTTATACCATCGGCCGATCGAATCGCAAAACTGCAGTCTCCGGGAACCGAAGATCCGTGCTTCCCCGTTGCCGAGGTCGGGCGGACACGTCACCGGCATCCATACGCCCGATCTGCCATGAACAGCCGCCGAGGAAGCATGCTTCGCTGTCATCTTCGGAGCGTACTCACACGCCGGGATAATCGGGGTTGGGTTGGGGGATCTGGGCCCCGGAACTTTCCAGCCACGCATGGAGCTTATCGCGAAGGTCCTCGACCGTGTGATGTCGATGAGCGGAGAGATCATGCTCCTCGCCGATGTCCTCGCGAAGATTGTACAGCTCGACGCGACGATCCTCGAAGAACTCGATGAGCTTCCAGTCGCCCTCGCGGACCGCGCAGGCGGGCGTGCAGCCCTGGTTGCTGTAGTGCGGGTAATGCCAGAACATCGCCGGCCGAGAGAACGCCTCGCCGCGCAGCAGCGGCGCGAAACTCACCCCGTCGGAGTGCTGGGCGGGCATCGCAGGCAGGGAGGCCATCTCCAGCAACGTCGGGTAGAAGTCCGTGGAGGTCACCGGTTCGTCGCAGAGCGTGTCCGGGACGGTCACGCCGGGCCAATGGACGATCAGCGGCTCGCGGATACCGCCTTCTTCCATCCACCCCTTGCCCTCGCGAAGCGGGGCATTGCACGTGGGCGACCCCTCCGCCGTCGAGAGCCCGCCGTTGTCGGAGGTGAAGATGACCACCGTCTCCTCGGCGATGCCCTGCTCGTCGAGCGTGTCCAACAGCCGACCGACGCTTTCGTCCAGCGACTGGACCATCGCCGCATAGCCGGGGTCGGACTGGAACCGTCTCCGGGTGACGTGCTTGCCGGCTTTGTGCAGGCAGGGAAACTCCTCGCCGACCTCGAAAGGGTCTTTCTGATCCAGCCCCATCGCCGCCGCCTTTGCGCGGTACTTCTCCTCCAGTTCGGGCTTGGGCTGAATGGGCGTGTGGACGGTGTAATACCACATATTCAGGTAGAAGGGTTTGTCCGGGTCGCGATCCCGGATCAGGGCGACGGCCTCGTCGGTGAGGCGATCGGTGAGATATTCCCCCTCCGGGCCGTCTTCCAGGCGCGGGTTGTTGTAGGGGCTGAAGTAGCTCCTCGGATGGCCGGCCGACCAGCCTCCTACGTTCACATCGAACCCGCGATTCTCCGGCCAATACGTCTCCCACTTCCGGCGATGGTCGTCGCGTTGGCCGTCGTCGTCCATCTCCAGGGCATGCCACTTCTCCCCGCCGAGGTGCCATTTCCCCACATGCCACGTGCTGTATCCGTTCTCGCGCAGGGTGTCGGCCAGCGTCGCCTCCTCCAGGCGGAGGTAGTGCAGGTACGGGGCCGAGAGCAACTTGCCGCTCCCTTCCCCGGCGATGAAGTTGGTCAGTTGGAGCGTGGCGGGGTACTTGCCGGTGAGGATGCTCGCGCGGGTCGGCGAGCAGACCGGGCAGGAGGCGTAGGCATCGGTGAACCGTACGCCGTGCTGGGCGAGGCGGTCGAGGTTCGGGGTCTCGTGGAAGCTGCTGCCGTAGCAGGACAGGTCCGCCCATCCCAGGTCGTCTACCAGGAAGAATACGAAATTCGGCTTGTTCATCGAAGTCTCCAAAGAGGGGTGGTTCAGCCCGGAGCATACGCCCCGATCCAACCTCCGGCAAGGCTGCTGACACGAACGATCGCACGGGCTCGCCCCTTTTGACTGCGACCGAAGATAAGATTGAAGGTTGCAGGCGATGGGGAAACGGCGCAGAATCATAGCACGATCGGTCGGCATGGATGTCGACCCAATCCGCCGTGAGATTGAGCAAAGGCGGGATCGCCATTTCTGAAACCCTTGGACCAGGGAGACAATCATGCAAAAGACGATGACGTGGGCAATTCTGTTGGTAACAGCGATGGGTTTCACCGTCGGCTGCGAGAGCCAAACAGACGTGGGCGCCGATGCCAAGTCTCTGATGGCCGAATCCGCCAAGCTGCCCGACGCCGAGGAGGTCGCGGCGGCCGATCCGGTTGTTGTGAACCTCCAGGCAGCGAGAAAGGCGATGAAAGTCGGGCGGCGCGATGAGTTCGAGCAGATGAAACTCGCCCTCGAGTTGACCGGCCGGCAGAAGAAGGACTTCCAAGCCGCCGTCGACAAGCGGGCCAAGAAGCTCAAGAAATGGCGCGAGACCGACTTCTACAAGGAGTATCAGGACACGCGCAAGGAACTCAAAGCCGCCCGGAAAGCCGGCGACGAGGACAAGGTCGCCAGGCTGGAGAAGACGATCGAGCCGATGGGCGAGAAGAACGGGACGTTCATGGAGAGCATCCGTGCCGAGGTCCTCCGCGAGTTGACCCCGTCGCAGCGCAAGGGCTGGGCGGGCTATGTGCTGTGGGAGAAGGTCCAGGGCCGCTTCCGTAAAGCCAAGCCCACCGATCAGCAGTGGCAGGAAATGCTCAAGGTGACCACCGAGGTGGCTGAGACGCTCTTCGCCAAGGGCGATATCACGATGATCGACCCGTATCTCAAGAGCATCTACGCCCTTCGGGACGACGCTACCGAGAAGATCAAGGAAACCGTGCTCACCAGTGAGCAGCGAAAGGTCTTCGAGCCTAAGAAGAAATAACCCGTCCCGGGACGGGTCGAACCTACAGGCCCGGCGGCGTCACTCGGTGGCGTCGCCGGTGTCTTTTGCGCCCGATGCGTCATCGCCCGCCGATTTGCCCTTCGCGTCGTCGGGCTTCTCGGCGCAGCTCTTGAGTGCCTCGCGAATGGCGGCCGTCCGCTTCCGCACAAAGGCGCGGTACGCGTGGGCAGCCTTCCTGCGACGGGCGGGCTCGTCGTCGGAGGCCTTCATCGCGGCGATCAGAATGGCTGCGTCGTCCTCGAATGTCCCCACGGCCGAGATGGTCTGCCGCAGCGCGTCGGCGGCCTGGTCGTCCAGAGTTTCACCCAGCTTGGCGAGATAGGTCTTGCGGATGCTTTCGAGCATGCGAAGGTACTGCATATAGACGCTCATGGAGCGGCGGTTCGGGCCAAGCTTGCGATTGAGCTCCGCGATCTTCGCGCGGGCGTTCAGGGCGGCCGACAGACCCTTGCCCAAGGCATCGTCCGAGGCGCCCAGCTCCCGGCAGACTGCCAGCCATCGCAGCGGCGTGTCGGCCGTGCCTTTGACGGTGAGCTGGGAGATGTCGAACGAGTCGGGAATGAGCGCCAAGGCGTCCTGCCCTTCGCAGCGGCGGGTGAGGTGGAACGTCGCCCGCCCCGTCGCTTCGGATGCCTCCCCCACCGGCGCCAACTCGACCGGTTCCCGCCCGGACTGGACGTCCATCAGCTTGCTCAGTGTCATCGCCGGGGACACAAACCGCGTTTGTTTGTCCAGCGTCAACTGCAGCGACCGCCCCCCGTCGCCGCAGTCGGCCGACAGCACCGCCGAAGCAGGCGCGTCGTAGCGACCCATCAGACCGGTGACTTTGCCCGTGGATCGCACGAACAGCACCACGCGGATGCTCTTGTCGTCCCGCTTGAGTTGCCCCACCCACGTGCCGTGAAGTGCGCGGGCATCCTCGCGGCGGGCTGTGGACTGGTTGGCGTCGGCCTTCTCGGCCGGCTGGGTCGTGGGCAGCGGCGAGCGGGGTTTGGGGTCGGACTCCGCCTCGGAGCGCAGGGCGGTGTTGGCCGCCGCGAAGGCAGTGAGCATCGCCACGGCGATGAGGGTGTACGGGATGGTTCGCATCGGGGCCATGCGTCTGGTTCCGCCCTTTCCTCCGTTGATGGAGAATGTTCGTCGTCAGTATACCTCAGACGCCCCTGCCTCGTCGAAGGTTCCCGGGTTTCTATCGGTGGATGGGCGCGTCGGTTTTCGCCCGAAAATCCGGCGCCCATCCATCGCAGTCGTGCTCGAAAGCGAATCAGGAACGAGTCGGTATCGGATCATATTTTTGTATCCGCATCCTTGTCCGGGCGATCGACCTCTGCCTAGAATTCAATACGCTCCGTGGCGCTGCGGGAACGGCGTCGCGAGAAACTTGGCAGACATGAGAGCTCGCTCGCTCATTTTCTGTCTGCCCAGGCCACCCGGCCGAGTTC
>JBKHCL010000073.1:0-16326 GCA_046541875.1 Phycisphaerae bacterium
ACGCCTCCGGCTACATCCTGGCCGCCCCTTCGGGGCTCGACCATCCGCCGACCAAGGTGTCGTCTTCCGTTCGGGAGAGTTTCTGTCTGCGAACGGGGCTACCCGGTCCATCGGTCAACGGGCCGCCTGACAAATCGCTTGAGGCGCCGCTTGAGGTGCCGCCCCAGAAAATGTCGCATACGGCAGCCCTCCGTGACGCAGCGGGTCGGGCAAGTTGCATCCCCCCCGGGCGATGGCTAGGATAGCGGTATGATGTCTGAACGAACGTACATGGACAACTCGGCCACGAGCTTCCCCAAGCCCGCCTCGGTGGCCGAGGCGATGGTGGACTTCTCGCGGGAGTGCGGCGCCTCTGCCGGCAGGGGCGCATACGCCGAGGCGAAGGCCTGCGAGCGGATTCTCTGGGACTGTCGTGCCCGCCTGGCCGAGCTGATCAACGCCGAGTCGCCCGAGCGGATCGTGTTCACCCTGAACTGCTCCGAGGCGCAGAATATCGTCATCCGGGGACTGCTGAACAACGCCTCGGCGGGTACCCACGCGATAACCACGGCGATGGAACATAACTCGACGCTTCGGCCTTATAACGCCCTGGCTGAGCAGCGCGATCTTTGCCCCGAGTTCGTGGCGTGCGACGAATCCACCGGCCTGGTGAGCCCGGCCGATATCGAGTCGGCCATCCGCCCCAACACGCGGCTGATCTCCTGCGTGCATGTCAGCAATGTCACCGGCACGTTGCAGCCGGTCGCCGAGGTCGCGGCGATCGCCCGCAGCCGGTCGGTTCCGTGTTTGGTCGACGCTGCCCAGTCTGTCGGCCACGTGCCGATCGACGTGCAGGCGCTGGGGGCGGACTTCGTGGCGTTTCCGGGGCACAAGGGGTTGCTGGGCCCGCTGGGAACCGGCGTTCTGTACATCCGCACCGGCGCGGAGCACGACCTGCCGACGATGAAGGAAGGCGGGACGGGCACGATCTCCGAGGTGCCCACCCAGCCGACGACCATGCCCGACAAATACGAGATCGGTTCGCACAATGCGGTGGGCATCGCGGGGTTGCTGGAGGGGGTGAACTGGCTGCTGCAGCGCGGCGTGGAGTCGTTGCGGGCCCACGACGTGGCCCTCTGCGAGCGGTTCCTGGACGCGACGGCCGACGTGGCCGGCCTGACGGTGTTCGGCCCGCGCGAGATCGGGCATCGCACGGGCGTGTTCAGCGTGGCCGTCGACGGCGTCTCTCCGGGCGAGCTGGCGGGGTTGCTGGAGCGGGACTTCGGCGTGTTGACGCGCCCGGGGATTCACTGCGCGCCGCTGGCGCACCGGACGATCGGGACACACCCGGAGGGCACCTGTCGGCTGAGCTTCGGTCCGTTCACCACGCTGGAGCAGGTCTCCGCGGCGGCCGACGCGCTGACGCAGATCGCCCAGCAGGCGGCGGTCTGAGCGAGTCAGGTCAACTCGTGTATTCGGGGTCCCAGGTGTAGCCCAGACGTTCGACGAGCCCGCCGATCCGTGCCCGCACGATGCGATGGAGTTCGCTGCCGGGCGGGATGTAATTCTTCCAATCATCGGCCTTCGCCTTGCGGCGATGCTGGTTCTTTGCTTCCACGCCCTTTGCTCTGCCGGTGACGGTTTCGAAAGAGCAGGCCCGCACGATATCCACCAGTTGCTCCGGTGAGAGGTTCAGCTTCAGGTGGTCGTAAATGTCACGGAATCGGCTTTGCTCGTCGGCCAACAGATCCTCGTAGCGGACGGTAAGGAGGTTTTCGGGCGTCTGATCGGGCCAGTCTCGGATCTGCTGGAAGTACGTCGCGTGGTCCAGCATGTGAACCAGTCCTTCCTGCAGGGACATCTCCTGGAGCTCCCGACGCAGGCGGATTTTCCAATCGTCGGTGGCCTGGTGGGATTCCTTGCGGCTCCAGTAATCGGAAACCAGCACATCGCGCGGATCGCGAATCACGTGAAAGCCCCGGGCCGAGGCGGGCATCTGCTGGAGGTGTTCCTTCTTTGCGTTGACGTAGCAGGTGAACTTGTCGCGGTGATACCAGTGGTTGCGGAAGCCCGCATTGGTTCCGCCGCAAACGTAGTACCGCGAGCGAGCGGCCTTGCAGATCCGGCGGATAACATCGCGGATCCAGGTCGTGCCGCAACGGTGATGTCCGAAGAAGTAACGTTGCATGGGTTGAGGCTCCGATCGCCGAGCCCCATTCCACTGCCAAACGGGGCGATAGCGGGCAGATCATATCGGCTGCGGGGCTGTCGCTCAAGACCTGCCCGGGAGCAGAACACTGGTGCTCTAAGCGAAGCAATGAAAATAGGGTATATGACGTGGGAGATAATATTGCGCGGAAACAGGGTTGCGTGCGCGAAATTGTGTGGTAGAATGGGGCATTATGCAGGGGACGCCTACAGACCACTCAAGGAGGCAGGGATATGAGTTCATTACGTGCATGTTTTCGTACGCTGGTTGCGTGCGCAGTTCTCTGGTGTTGTGTCTCACCGGCGATTGCCGGTGTTCGCCGCCATGACAGAGACGATACTCTACACACAAGCCTCGCCAACCACTCGCCCTACGCAGCCGTCGGGCAGGTGACGCTCGTGAATGACGACGGGGTCACCGTTGGTCTGGGGTCCGGCACGCATATCGGTGACGGCTGGATTCTCACCGCAGCCCATGTCGTGGACAACCTTGCCCCGGGCGATTTCATCGTCGGCCCGTACGGCGTTAAGTCGGGTGAATCCATCTCGTCCGGCGATAGGTACGCCGCCGACGTGTCCGAAGTCCATGTGCACCCGGACTGGGACGCCGGCAACCTTTTGGGCGGCAACGACGTAGCCGCCTTCAGACTAAGTGGCGACTATTCCAGCTTGGCGGTCGCCGAGTTGGCGCCTGTCGGAGTGAACCCCGTCGGGCGGCCGGCGACGGCTGTGGGCTACGGCAGGACGGGTGTCGGCTCGAAGGGGCACAACCCACAACCCCCAGACCCCTCCGTACCAAACGCCCCCGGGACGAAACGAGCCGGTACCAATATGATTGATCTTCGCGGCGGGCAGGTAGGCCCAGAGCAGAACGGGGGGGTGTACCTGAACGCAAGCAGCGTGGCGACGTCGATCCTCTTGTCGGATTTCGATAACCCCGGCAACACCAACGCCAGCCTGCTGGGCGAGCAGACGCCGCTGTACTTGGAATACTCCATTGCCCCGGGCGATTCGGGCGGGGCGTTGATGATCGTTGATCCGAGCGATCCGCAGAACCAGTTGCTGGCCGGGATTCATTCCTTCGTGGCGAGCGTCCAGGCCGAGACGGACGACGAGCGCATTATTGGAGATGTCAACGAATTCGTAGACTCCTCTTACGGCGAGTTGCAGGGCTACACGGAAGTGTCGCCGTTCATCGCGGATTTCATCTACCCGAACACGGGCATTCCCGAACCGGCGACGATGGTGCTGCTGGTATCCATGGGCGGATTGCTGCTGCGACGGCGCGCATCTCGGTGACGGGCTGAGCGTTCCCGGCGAAACTTCTCCCGCTGGGGAGCGTTAGGGAACGTATGAAACACAATACCTCTCTCGTTCGGTTCGGTTGCTGTCTTGTTGCGTTGTCGGTGCTCCTGGTCGGCTGCGCGGACTCTCCTCACTCCGGGACACCGGCCTGGTCGGGAACGGGCTCGCCGACCGATCCGCAACAGCGGCGGCTGGATGACATCGCCGCAACGGCCGCCGGACTCGACCGCAGCGTCGCGGAGCATGGCGGCAGTTGGGAGGCGTGGAAGAAACAGACCGCTCCCTTCCGGGACGACCTGGCGCGCATCACGCGCGGGAAATGGCCTTGGCCGGCGAAGAAGAATTTCCGTTTTCTAGGCCAATCGGCTCGATTGCTGATGCTCGAATCCTGGGAGGGGCGCCCGCCCGAGCAACGCCCGTGGGAGACGATTGTCGATCTCAACCAGCAGCTTCGCTCGCGCGGAATCGACCTGATCTTCGTGCCCATCCCGGACAAGATCGCCACCTACCCCGACTACATCTCGGACAAGACGCCCGAAGACCGTGCCGTCTCGTGGCAGGCCCGGAAGCTGCTCCGCAAGCTCTGCGATGAAGGCGTCGAAGTGGTGGACCTCTATCCGGTGTTCCGACGGGCCCGCCGCGAACTCGGCGAGGACAAGCCGCTGTTCTACGACCGCGACAGCCATTGGCGCAACCGAACAGCCGTCTTGGCAGCCGAGCAGATCGCCGAGAGACTCAAACGCTACCCGTTCGTGCAAAAGGCGCTGGCCGACGGGTCGCCCTACACGACGAGCCCGTTCCATCGCAGTGAGGGAACGTCCAAGGAGGACGACGTTCTGCTGGTCCGCCGGCGCGAGGATGGCAAGGAGTACAGCGACGTTGCCGACTCGCCGGTAGTGCTCGCGGGCGACAGTTTTACGATGTACAACATGCACCTCAACGCCCATCTGTCCGCCCACGTGGGTCGGCTGATCGGCCTGCCGTTGACCTACATCTGCCGGGAGGGGCTCGCCCAGCAGGTGCCCGTGGAACTGGCGAGCCGACAGAAGCGGACCGGCTTTCTGAAGGGTCGGCGCGTGCTGCTGTGGGTCGTCCGCGGGCGGTCGCTCGTGGAAAAGAACTGGAAACCCGCCGAGCTTCCGCAAGCGCCGGCAACGCCCGACGGCAGGGACGTCCACGCGCTGAAGGCGACCGGAACCGTCCAGGCCGTCTCACCAGGTCCCGATCCGAAAAGTGAATACGCCGATTACATCATGAAGGTGCATGTGAAAGACCTCCAGGATGCCGACGGGTGGGGCACCGTCCGTAACGGCCAGGCCGTGGTCCGCGTGCCGGCGATGCAGGACCACAGGATTCTCCCTGCCGCCGCGATCAAGCCCGGCCGGGAGGTCACGCTGAAGCTCACCACGTGGGCAGCCAAGGAACCCGCGTGGGGACGCACCCACACCGGAAGCCTCGCGGACACCAAGGCCGAGACCGACCTGCCGCAGTTCTGGGGCGAGCTGACCGAGCGCTGAAATAGCTCGGATCGGCGGATCCGGTGTCAGTCGTCGGCCTGCCATTTCACAACGCCGTCGGACACGCTGAGCTCTCGGCCGTTGAGTCGAACCGTTTCCGCGCCACCGGGCACCTTCAGTGTCATCGCCTTGAGGTCGCCTTCGATGGCGAGCGTGCCGGCTTTGCGATTCAGTCGGATCCACGCCCAGCCGGCGAACGTAAAAGACTCGCCCTTCGAGCCGACCGTGCGCACCTTCTTCGCGTCGTCGCCAAAGGCAACCATCGCCCGATCATCGACGCCATCCCCGGTGATCGCCACAGCCGTCACACGCTTGTCGCTGGCGTCACCGAGCCGGCGCACCTTGAGGCCGCGGCCTTTGCCTTTCTCGAACGGCTCGTGCAGGGCGGTGAACACGGTGTTCTTTTCGTGTCGAGTCACGGCGATGCTCACCCCGCCGACCTCGGGATCGATCTTCCTGTATCGCCTGTTGCCTTCGGCGTCGCGGTTTCGCCTCACCGGCCGAGGAGTTCGGAAGGTAAACACCGAGGTGGCCTCTCCCCCGAGCATGGTGAGGTTCACGCCCACCTTGCGATCGTACCATCCCTTGGGAAGCTTCACCTTGCCCGGGTCATCCAGCACACAGACCTGAACCGCCTGCAGCCGCCACGTGTCCTTATCCATCAGCGACGACCGGGCCTCGTCGAATTCGTTGAATCGCTTGGGCGTCTTCGTTCTGGGCCACGATTTTCTCCCGTCCGCTCCGGGATAGCGGGCCTCGCCAAGCGCGTGCACCAGCCAGTCGTAGGTGTGTTTCTTCTCCGACGCCAGCCGCGTTGCGTCCAGCAGGTACTCGCGGGTCAGCAGCAGCGCCCGGGTGAGGTCCACGCCTTCATAGACCTTGGTGCTGTGTGCGGCGAGGAACTTTGTCTGTTTGCCGAAATGCTTGCGCACGGTGGTTTCGCGCGTGAAAGCCGGCTGTTGCTGGTCCACGCGCACCCCGGCGTGCGAGAGGACGCTCCGGGACCAGGCTTTCGCGTAGCCGGGCGTGACCTGACGGTTGAGATAGATCGGCCGATTGTATGCATAGAACCCGGTCAGCGCGAAGCTGTCGCGTACGTGGTGGGCGTAAGGGCTCGCCAGTCGCATCCCGACCGTCGGTGCCGACGACGTCCAGTACGCCGGGCTCTGATCGGCCCGGAGCATCACCAACCCGCGCTGCTCGTAGACGCCGCAAGGCGCCGGCGGCGGCGAAACGTCTTTCGGGGCGATCGGCGCATCGAGCCCCATCAACAGCGACGGCTGATACGCCTTCTGGTCGGGCTTGCGCATCGCCGCCAGGAAGTACCCGTATCCGTCCTTCGGCCAGCGTTTGTGACCAAGCTCAAACCAGAACGGCAGCATCATCTTGGGCGTGAAGTTGCTGTAGCCGTCCCATTGCGGGTGGTTGCCGCGGACCTCACCGCCCCAGGCTCCATGGGCTGCCCATCGCGAATTTCCGCCGGTTCCGTCCGGAAGGAAGCCCATCACCAGTGCATGCTGGAAGGCGGGGGTGGGGAATTTCTCCTTCTCGCCCGAACCGGACTGCCGCAGGTCGCCGGTGGTCATCAGCGGATAGTGAGGCCGATCGCTTTCGATATCCACTCGCGGGAACGTGATGGCGATGAGGCTGCGAATGTGGCCTCGCATGGTCGCCCCGTGTTTGCCTTTGTACCCGAAGCCCAGTTCATTGAGCCCGAGGTTCTCGACGGCCTTGCAGTAGATGATCATCGCTCCGGGCGTGGAGCCCATCTTGGAGAACTCCTCTTGGTAAAAGCCCATGTCACTGAGATAGTGATCGAAGTACCACTTCCACGAGCCGTAGGCGCTCCAGGCCTTTCGGATGAGCTTCTCGTCGGCCAATGAAGCGGCCAGAAGATTGGCGCTGACTTTCCTCGGCCAGATGATGTTCGGCAGCCAGTTGCTCTTGGTGTATCTCCGGGCGTCATAGCGGGAGTAGTTTCGTGAGTCATTAAAGACGTTCGGATCGAACACGGCGTTGTCGATGACCGCGTGTTTTACGTAGGTGCGGACCATCTTCTCGTAGGCCTGTTTCTGCTGGTCGGTGAGCAGGTCGTGGCAGAGGTCGTACCGCAAGGCCGTCACCCACTGCGCCCCGCCGCGGGGGACCGGCGAATTGACGACGCGCATCAGCTTCTTTACCTCGCGCCGGCCGGCGTTTTCGTCGTCCAGAAGGGCGTAGCGGACCAGTCCCTTCATCCACTTGTTGTGTCTGTCGTCGCTGGTCAGCAGCCGTTGGAGCTGCTGCCGGCGGAATTCGTCGGACTTCAGTTCCTTCTTGATTTCCGCGATTTCGTCGGCTGTCCACAGGAGGAACGGGTGGTTGACCTTCTCGATATCTCCCGCGCGGGCGGCCCCCGCCAACGTCGAGAGCAGAACGGCAAATGTCAGAAGGACGATGCGATAACGATAGAGACATGAGTTCATGGTTGGACTCCTGTTGGTACTCACGAGGGCGGCACTACGCATGGACCGCCCAGCCACCTCAGACGTGAGTGTGCGGGAACCGCGTGATCTGTCCTCTTGATGATGCATCTCCAAGCCCGCAAATGCAACGTCGTTTGGTTGGCGATCTCGCCGGGCAGCCCGCTCGGCCAGTCAGCGACAGGCACAGAGAACCTTTGCCGAAACCGTCCGGCGCAATAGAATCGCTTCTGCATTATCCCTCGGCGGTCGACTTCCTCGTGGACCAGATCGAGAGTACGCCCGGCGGCAGAGCGTCGCTTAGCTACTGCCTGGCGCGCAAGACCGCCGCCGAGATTCTCGGGAAGATCGGCAATGACGCCGCCGCGAAAGACGCCCTGAAAGAGATCGCCGCAAAGGACAAGGAGCCCGGTATCCGCAAGGCGGCCGAGAAGGCATGGAAGAAGATCCGCACGAAGTAGGCCCGACGGGCGCAGAGAATCTCCCCGCCATGGCAGGGAGTTTGTGGGGGTTGAATACACCGTCCAGGACTCGAACCTGGGACCCGCTGATTAAGAGTCAGCTGCTCTGCCAACTGAGCTAACGGTGCGTGCTTCCCGGTTGGGAACGGAATATTCTACCGGTTCAGGGCAGTCAGTCAAGCCCCGCGCGAAGAAACCAGGAGGAAAATGTCGCCGCCGTCTCAGACGGTCCGGTCGACGTCCTCGGGCACGTTGTCTTCGACGACAGCCACAAGGTTTACGAAGTTCTCAAGCTTCCATGAGTCCAGCTCGAGGGGTTTGTTCCTGCCTTTGATGTGCAGCCGAAGGATCTTTTTCTCGGCAAGGTCCGAGGCATCCAGCTTTGTGACATCGCTCCAGGGGTATTTGGTTTTGCCCTTGTAGCCGATGCCCTCGGAATCGGCCACCAGCACGCGTTTGAGGAAGACAAACCCCCACACGCCGAAGACGACGGCGACCGGCAGAAGAATGACTGGAAGGAAATGATTGAACGCCCAGCCGGCGAACTTGTTGACGTCTTCGCTGAGGGGGGCGTAGGGATAATGGCCGAGGATGAATGCGTCCCAGATGCACCACAGCGCCCCGGCCAGGGTCATGCCCGACACGATGAACATCCGGACGGCCGGGTCTTTGGCGGCAGGGCAGGTGACCTGCGTGGGTGCGGTGTTTGTGTCCGTGGGCGACGTGTCTTCGGTCATCGTAGACTCCATGTATGCTGAGAGATGAGCATGTCTGTGTTTGTGAGATTATCGGTCGATCGGCCGATGTTCCAAAGGAAAAAGGTGGAATGGTGCGGCATGTGGGCGGGCTGCGGTGTCCCGGGGGCGGTCAGTCCTTCAACTCGACGTTCCAGTAGGCGTCGTCGAGGAACTGTTTCCATGGCTCGTACTTGCGTCGGCTGAGGCGCAACGTGATCAGCGGCGGGCGTTTGGGGCGTTTCGGTTCGGCGATGAGCTTCATGTGGGCCTGCCTGGGCGTTCGTCCGCCTTTCTTGACGTTGCACTTCACGCAGCAGCAGACGATGTTCGTCCAGTTCGTGGGCCCGTTCTGGCTGCGGGGCACGACGTGGTCCAGGCTCAGCTCGCTGGTGGCGAAGCGTTTGCCGCAGTACTGGCAGCGGTTGCGGTCGCGGGCGAAAATGTTTCGCCGGTTGAATCGCACCGGCCGACGGGGCATGCGGTCGTAGGTCAACAGGCGGATGATTCGCGGGACAGCCAACTCGAACCGCACGCAGCCGACCCATTCGTGATGTTCCCGCTCGTACTTCGCGCGGTAGGCGCTGACTTCGCGCCACGAGTCGAAATCGTGGCTGCACCAGGTATCGTCCTCGACCGAAACGATCTCGGCGATCCGCTTGAACAGCAGGACAAACGCACGGCGGGCGGGAATGACACGAAGGGCGACGTAGTGCTTGTTGAGGACAAGCACGTGGCTGGAGAGGCTGTTGTGCTCCACTGCGATCATCGCCGGCATGCCTCCAATGTGCATTCCGGAGTGGCCCCGGGGACGGGGTTCCGTTCTGTCACAGCCACAATATAGTGTGCATCGCGCCGCGTTGCAAGGGTCTGGCGGGCTCTGCGGGGCCGCCCAGGCCGGGTTTAGCGAAGCCTTAGCGCAAGGGACGGCGCCTTATTTCTCCTCCAGGGTGGTCGTTACGCGGTCCACCTGCAAAAGTCGTCCGTCACGCTTCAACAGCAGGTCGAACGGGCCTACGGCGACCTCCACGCCCTCGGGCGTTTCTTCCAGGCGCGGCTCGCCGGTCAGCGGAACGAGGGAAAACGCGCTGAGCACCCACGCCGGACCCATCACGCCGCACGTGGCCACCAGGGCGCTGTCGGTTCGCCCGTGACCGATGTCCTTTCTTTCCATCGTGCCGGCCACCGGGCACGTTCCCGCCAGGGCGAAGTGCAGCCGGCTGCGACGCCCGGCGATGAGGCCACGTTTGCCGCCGGGGTCGATGGCCATCCGCCCGGTGGTGTGCCAGAACAACTCGACCTTCTCCGGGGCCATCAGCGCGAGGTTGTCCAGCACGATCAGCGCCCGCCCGAGGCCTTGCTCGTCGAGCACCATGGTGACGTATCGGGTGAACATCACGCCCTCACCGAGCGCGTCGCCGGCGTCGCAGACGATCCAGCGGCACCTGGCGTCATGGCCGGCTTTATGGATGCGTCCCTGGGCGTCGATGAGGTGGTCGGCCTCGGCGACGGTGATGGTGTTGTGGGCGCGGGCCTGGACGATCTCCAGATGGTCGCCGGCCTGGCCGACGGCTCCGTTGTGGTGTCCCGACCCGCCCGGGTCGATCAGGATCGGCTCACCGGCCACGTGAAGCTGGATGGCGTTCATGTCGCGCTGGCTGTGGTTGGCGGACAGGTCGCCGGTCTTGGCGGCGACGTACATCTGCGGCTGACCCCATCGGTCGGCAAGGGCCGCCCAGCCGATCGTATCGAACACCTTCACCGGTTCGAGGTTCGGATCGTCCACGAGGGGGGCGTCCTCCTTGCGGAACAGCAGCGCAAGCCCCGCCGCCGAGAAGCCCGTGGTACCCACATCGTTGTGGAACGCGTAGGAGTCCAGCCACCAGCGGACGGCCGGCACGTCGTAGTACCGGTCCAGCAGATACAGCGTGCCCAGCAGGGGTACGCCCGGGTTCTCGCCGAAACTGGCGGCGACTCCGTTGGGCGTGAAGTACACCCCGAACAGGCCGGTCTGGTCCATCCCGCGACGGTGGATGATCGTCTCGTCGTCGGCCAACCGCTTGGCGGATTCCCCGGCCAACAGGACGTAGCGGATCGCCCGTCCCCAGTAGCCGGTCCCCTCGTCCCATCCTCCCTCGGACGCCAGGGCGTCGAAGAAATGCGTCAGACCGCATCGGGCCTTGCCGTAGATCTCCTCGGCCAGCTCGCTTTCGTCGCTCATCGCCAGCGCCGCCAGGGAGATCCCGCCGTTGATCACCGCGTTCCAGCTGTGATAGCAGGTGGTCCACCATTCTTTTTTCTCGACCGCCTGGCCGAAGGGCGTTAGCGCCTTGTCGTGGACCGCCTGGATCGCTTCGTCCCGCAGCGACTCGTCCAGGTCGTCCCAAAGCCAGTCCAACCCGATGACGGCGGCGACGGCCGCCTCGGCGGTGCAGGTGTCCGCGGTCAATCGCGGATGGGACGGGTCCACCCAACTGCTCCAGCGGACCAGGCCTCGAAGCTCCTCGATCGCCCTTGCCCGGTACGCGCCGTTGGGTTCGATGTGGTGGGCGATCAGCAGGTCCATGATGCGTCCCTGCGTGGTCCGCGCTGCGGTGATGGCGGCGTGCGTCCCGCCGCTTTGCCAGGTGGATCGCCATTGGGGTTCGGTGATGGGCGCGGCTTCGAGAATCAATGCGCATCGCTTGCGAAGCGTGTCGTGGATGGTGCTGAACGGGCGTCGGTCCACCCGGCCGCCCAGCGCCTTGAGTTCGTCGATCGTCGCGAGAATTCCGCGTCTCATGAAGGTCCGTCCTTGCTCGATGGGTCCGGCAGACCTCGCTGGTCGTCAGCGTTCGGCCGACCGGCATTCCCTTAACACCGATCAGCATACGAAGCGTCGCCCCGACACGCAAGCCGCTGTACCGACCGGCGCGAGGTGGGCAGGCGGTCATTGACCGCAGCGGCCGCGGGCGTCTATGATGCTCCCAGACCAGACCTTCAGTCCCCAAGGCAGGGGAGCCTGCGTGAACGATACGACCGGCGGACCAACCGACATCACCGACGCCCAGCTTCTGCAGCGCCACCTCGACGGCGACCCGTCGGCATTCGAGACGCTCGTGCGCCGTTACCGCAAGCCGTTGTACAACTTCCTTGCGAAATTCACCGGCGATCGTGCATTGGCTGAGGATGTCTTCCAGGAGGCCTTCCTGCAGGTACATTCCTCGGCCGGCGGGTTCGATATGTCCCGTCGACTCAAGCCGTGGCTGTTCACCATCGCCGCCAATAAGGCCCGCGACGCGATGCGCAGCCGATCGCGCCGCCAGGCAGCCCCGCTGGATGCCTCCATCGGCCCGGAAGGGGAGGGCAACACCTACGCCGACCTGATGCCCGGGAATATTCCGCCGCCCGAGGAATATCTCTCGAACTTCGAGATGCGACGCAACGTACAACAAGCGGTTCAGGAGATGCCCGAGAAGTTGAGAGTGGTTCTGGAACTGTGTTACTTCCAGGAACTGCCCTACAAGGAAGCCGCCGACATCCTGGATGTGCCCCTCGGGACGATCAAGTCCCGGTTGCACGCGGCCGTCAAGCATTTCGCCGACAAATGGAAGTCGATGGCAGAGGGCCCCGATGATGAGTGAGCAACGCCGTCAAGACGAAGCTGTCCTGATCGATTACGTGTTGAACGAGTGCAGCGACGCCGATCGCCGCGAGGTGCAGGCGAGGCTGGAATCCGATGAGGAATTCGCCGCGCTGCACCAGAACATCAAGCGAAGCTTCCTGGCGATGGAATTGGCCCCGCGCGAGAACCCCCCCGAGGACCTTGTCGAGAGGACCATCTCCCGCATCCAGTCGGCACGGCGCACGCGCCAGTTGATCGAACGGGAAGAGATGACACGTCGACGCACGTATTGGCCGACCTTCTCGTTGAAAGAGGTCTCGGCGATGGCGGCGGTCGTTCTGCTGTTGGTGGCGGTGTTCGTTCCGTCCCTGCAGCAGGCCCGGCAGCGGACGGTTCGCGGCGAATGTGCCGCCCAGGCCGGTCAGATCGGAAATGCCCTGCATCGCTACGCCGCCGGCAACAACGATCAACTTCCCCACGTGCAAGGCGAGACATCCCGCTGGTTGCCCAATGGCGGGGACGAGTATATCAACCCCTCACGAAGTCTTTACTCGCTGATTCGCCGCGATTTCGCCTCGCCGGTGTGGTTCCAGTGTCCGGCCGTGGGAGGTCCGAGCTTTGTGGTCGAGCAGGGGCAGATGGACTTCCCCGCCGGGCGATACGTCAGCTATTCTTACCAGCATTCAGTGGGCGACTCGGCCCTGTCGCGACGCGACGCGGAGTTGGCCGGCAGTGCAGCGGAGATGGCGATTCTTGCCGACGAAACGCCGATGTTCCGCGACGGACGGTTTCGACCCGAGCGTCTTGAGAACCCCGTCAGCGACAACCACAACCGCGAGGGGCAGAACGTGCTCTACATGGACGGGCACGTTCGCTGGTCGCCCCAGCCTTACGTGGGGGTGGGCAATGACAACATCTACCTCGTGGAAGGCGTGCACGAATACGAGGGCACGGAACGTCCGCGAGATAAGACCGACTCGTTCCTCCTTCCTTCTTTCAGCGGTGAGTAGCCGCTGAGAGGCCTCCTCGTTTGCAGGCATCGGCCGGGCGCCGCCAAAAGCGCTCGGCCGATTGTTTTTGCGCCGGTCGACAGGTCCGCAACGGCGCGGTATAAGGGGTTCTTCAAAAGCCGAAAGGAGCATTATGATTCAACGCAGACCATTGGGACGCACCGGATTCGACGTCAGCGAGATCGGGTTCGGCGCCTGGGCGATCGGTGGGTTGGGGTACAGCGACGTGCCCGAAGCCGACGCCCTCGACGCCGTCCGAGCTTACCTCGAAGCCGGCGGGCGACACATTGATACCGCTCGCGGCTACGGGATCAGCGAGATCCTCTGCGGGCGCGTGTTGAAGGAAATGAAATTGCGCGGCGAGACGTTCGTTGCCTCCAAGAGCGGCAAGGGGCATCCGCCGGCGATTCGCACCGATTGTCTCACGAGCAACTTCTGCACGGGCGACGCGCCGGTGGAACTGTACTACGTGCATGTTCCGCCCGAGCCCGGGGAGAAGCTCGACCGCATGCTGGACGCCTACGCCGCCCTCAAGGACGCCGGGCACACGCGGCTGGTGGGCGTCTCGGCGCCCGGTCGCGACGAGCCCGGATCACCGGAGGCCTGCGAGTTTATCGAGGCGATGATCGACGATCCGCGGGTGGACGTCATCCAACTGGTGTACTCCCTGGCGCGACCCGGCAACGCCGAGATGATCGCCCGGGCGGCCGAGAGGGGCGTGGGCATCGTCGCGAGAACCTGCCTGGAGGGCGGGCTGCTGACCGGGCGCTACAAGCCCGGACACGTCTGGACGGATACCGCCAACGACGGCAGGGCGAATCGGCCGCGCGAATGGCTGGACGCGCTGCTGGGGCGCGTTCAACAGTTGAGCGACGAACTGGTCGCTCCGCCGTATGAATCGATGGCCCAGTTGGCGTTGGCGTGGGTGCTGGCCGACGAGAACGTCTCCAGCGCGATCGTGGGCGGCAAGAACCGCTCGCAGGTCGAGCGGAACGTCGCGGTGGCCGACCTGCCCCCGATGGACGCCCAGACGCGATCGCGGATCAGCGAAATCTGCTCGGATCTGGAAGGGCTCGCAGCCCGTCCCCGCTAGCGAGCATCGCTGGTGATTTGACGGTCCGGATACATTCGGCCCAGCAGTAGCAACGGGTCCAGCAGGTAGATCGACTCATTTTCGCGACAGCCGACTGTCGTGGCGGGCTGGACTCGTCGGGTCCCGGGACGTACAATGGCGAAATGGACCTGTTGGCCGAAGCGATAGGACTGTTGGCCATGACGCCCGAGATGACGCATTTGATGGTCTGGGGGCTGGTCGGCATGCTGGCGACGCTGGTGGTGGGCGTGATTCTGTTCACCGTCCTGCGCCGCTATTTCCTGCGGCCTGATAGATCGCAAGGCGATCATCAAAAAGGGTTTACAATGAGCGACCTGGAGGGTCTCCGTGCCGCCGGTCAGCTCAGTGACGAGGAGTTCCGATCGCTGCGGACCGGCCTGCTGGGTGTGGGAGATTCTCCCCCCAAAACGCGGGAAAGGTCCTCAAGTGGTATATCCGGCGATGACGATGGAGAGACTGGCGGGGATGAGCCCCGCCCAGAGAAGGAGACTTGATGAGTTCCAATGGCCCCAAGGGGCCCGCGGGTGGCGGTGACGACGCCCGGCGGTCCCACACATGCAGTTTCTGTAACCGCACCAGCGAGGACGTAGGCCCCATCGTCGAAGGCCCGAACGGAGTGTACATCTGCGGAAACTGCGTGGAACTGTGCAGCAACATCATCCGCCAGGAGCAACGCCGGGCCACGCAGGTCAAGCCGTTGTTCACGTCCATTCCCACGCCCCGACAGATCAAGGAATACCTCGATCAGTACGTCATCAAGCAGGAGTCGGCCAAGCGCGTGCTCTCGGTGGCGGTGCATAACCACTACAAGCGCCTCGCACACGCCGATGCCGAAAGCGAGGACGAGGTCGAGCTGGAGAAGTCCAATGTTCTGCTGATCGGTCCCACCGGCTGCGGAAAGACGCTGCTGGCCCGCTCGCTGGCGAAGGTCCTCAATGTTCCCTTCGCCATCGGCGACGCGACCACGCTCACCGAGGCAGGCTACGTCGGGGAGGACGTCGAGAACATCCTTCTCAAGCTCCTGCAGACGGCCGATTATGATCTGGAAGCCGCCGAGCGGGGCATCATCTACATCGATGAGATCGACAAGATCGGCAAGACCTCCCAGAACGTCTCCATCACGCGGGACGTTTCCGGGGAGGGCGTGCAGCAGTCGCTGCTGAAAATGCTCGAAGGCACGGTCGCGAACATCCCGCCCCAGGGCGGACGAAAGCATCCCGAGCAGCAATACATCCAGATGGACACCAGCCACATCCTGTTCATCTGCGGGGGCACCTTCACCGGCCTGGACGACGTCATCCGCAAACGCCTGGGTCGGCAGATGATCGGCTTCGGCAGCGAGGACCAGTCCCGCCAGGAACCCGAGGAAGAGACCAACGTGCTCACCCAGGTCGAGCCGCACGACCTGGTGGAGTTCGGGATGATCCCCGAGCTCATCGGTCGGCTTCCGGTGTTGACCGCCCTGGAAAAACTCGACGAGGAGGCGATGGTTCGCATTCTCACCGAGCCGAAAAACGCCATATGCCGACAGTACAAGCGATTCTTCGAGATGGAAGAGACCACGCTCGAGTTCACCGAAGACGGCCTGCTGGAGATCGCCCGACAGGCGCTCAAGCGGGACGTCGGAGCCCGGGCCTTGCGGGCCGTGGTGGAAAAGGTCATGGTCGAACTGATGTACGAACTGCCCGACCACAAGGAAGAGGGCGCCGTCTACGAAATGACCGGGAAAATGGTCCTCGGTGACATCGAGCCCAGCCTCTTCAGCGCCAAACGTGTCGGCAGCGAGAAGGCCGGCAAGAAGAACCAGGCTCAACAGGAGAAGGAAAGCGCCTGACCGACGCGAATACAGAACCCCTCACGGGCCCGTGGCCGACGCCGCGGGCCCTACGGTTGTAGCACGGCCTTCCAGGCCGTGTTTGCATGGGCGGAAGC
>JBKHCL010000074.1:0-16215 GCA_046541875.1 Phycisphaerae bacterium
CTCGATATGTAGTAGTGGTACTCCCGCGATGTCTCTCCGTCGACCGTTCGTTCACTCAGCTTGTCCCCTGCGCTGGACCAATTCCGTGTTGGAATAAGGTGGAACCGTCGGCATGGGGAACGTTTCGGCTGCTGTTGCGCAGGGAGCCCGCAGGGCGACCGGAGCAACAGCAGCATGCGCGGCGATGGAACGACCATCACCTGTCTCAAGAATATCATCTATCCGCGGCCGGTCCAGGCTGCCTCGAAGGCTCTTGCCGTCCACGGCGATCAACCGGCCGCCGGAAGCCTCCACCAGTCCATCTACCCATCGCATGAAGCAGGCTTCGAATGCGTCGGGATTCAGCAGCATGAACACCCGCCGGAACGTGTCGTGGCTGGGAATGCCGTTGGGCAATTCCAGGAAGGTCCGGAACCACTTCTGCTTGCAATTGCCGAAGAATTCCATCTTGGTCCAATCGTCGACCCCGCAGATCGAGGCGCAAATTGCGATGGTCAGGATGTCAGAGAGCTTGTGTTCCTTCGTACGGTCCATACGGGGGTCTTCCAGTTCAGCAAATGCGCGCAGCAATCCGCGCGGGGCATCAACATCCATCTCGAAGCTCCTTCCAACAACGGGTTGAGTTGCTGGTGAGGCCTCACCGTTCCTTGGAAGATACACCTTAACGGCGCGCATCGCATGGCGCAACCCGTCAACCGCCACGTTTAGATGCGTACGCCCTGGATCCTTCTGTAAGCTCCATTGCACCCACCCGCATGCGGGGTATAATCCATGCACCACGGGGCGTAGCTCAGCTTGGCAGAGCGCCTGCTTTGGGAGCAGGAGGCCGCTGGTTCAAATCCAGTCGCCCCGATTCGCGCAGACGGGTCTGGATGCGGGGGCATTGGCCGGGGCGGAAGTCTGCGGGGCGGTACAATTGGGTGATGACGACTGATGGTGACCCACCGCGATTCTTCTGCGACGCCATGCTTGGCGGGCTGGCCCGTTGGTTGCGCGCTGTCGGCTACGACGCCGCGTTCGAGCACGGCATCGATGATGGCGAGCTGGTGCAACGGTCGCAGCGTCAGGGCCGAGTGATTCTCAGTTGCGACGGGGGGCTGTTTGAGCGGTCACTCCTGCGCGATGGAACCGTCCCCTCGCTTCAGGTTCCCCGCCGGTTGAGCAAGCTTCAGCAGCTGGGGTTCGTGGTCGGTCGATTGGGGCTGACGCGCCGCGACGCCCGCTGCATGGCCTGCGGGGGCGAACTGGTGGAGCTGCCCAAACACGCCGTTGCCGACGAGGCCCCACCGCTGGCGTTTCGCCGCTGCGAGCGATTCTGGCGCTGCGAGCGATGCGGCAAGCTTCTGTGGCGCGGAACGCACTGGCACCGCATCGACAGGAAGCTGGAGGAGGTGTTCTCGACCGTCGGCCCGGGAGATTCGTAACGTTCGCGGGAGCGCACCGAAAAGCCCGCCGGTTGGCGGGCACTGGTAGCGGCTGGATTCGAACCAGCGTAGGGTTACCCCGACAGATTTACAGTCTGTTGCCTTTGTCCACTCGGCCACACTACCGCTCGCCCGGACGGGGACGATTCGCCCGACCGGGGAATGGAGTACTGTAGTCGCATCGGGCGGTTCCGTCAAGAGTCGCCGTCGTGATTTTTCGCCGGGGACGCGGGCCATCGAGCAGGCCGATCCTTGGGGCGTGGAGTGGGAGAATCGTCGCAGGCTGGAGGACCCTCGGGGCCCTGCACGGTGTCGGTTTCCTCCAGCCTGCGGCCGGGGCCCGCTGCCCCGGAGAAACGAGTTCGTCAATGCGCCGCGTCCTGCCTGCCCGCCCCACCGGCGCCGGCGGGGATGTCCACGATCACATTCACCGGCCCGATCGCCTCGGAGACGATGCGCATCTCGGCCCCGAAACGTCCTTGCCGGACGGGAACTCCCTGCGATTCGAGGGCTTCGATGAAGGCCTCGTGCAACGGCCTGGCCTGCTGGCCGGGAGCGGCGTTGACGAAGGCAGGCCGACGCCCCTTGCGGGTGTCCGCCTGGAGCGTGAAGTTCGGAACCACCAGCACGCCCCCGCCGACGTCGAGGACCGAGAGGTTCAGCCTCCCGTCGTCATCCTCGAAGATCCGCAGATTCGCGACCTTCTCAGCCAGCTTGGCGGCATTGTCGGCCGAGTCGTCGGCTGCGATACCCACGTACACCAGCAACCCCGCCCCGGGAGGGAGTTGGCCGACGGTCTGCCCGGCGACGCTCACCGAAGCCGACCCGACGCGCTGGAGCACCGCCCTCATGACGGACCCTCTGCATCGTACATGGCGGCCATGTTGCGGGCGACGGTGGCGACGCGTTTTCTCAGGTCCGCCGGCGCGATCACGCGGACCTGGTCGCCGTAGCCGAGAATCCACCAGGCGATCTCGCCCAGCCCGTCGACGGTGGCGCGGAATTCGCACGAGCCGTCGTCGTTGAACGCCACCTCCTGGGTATCGTGCCAGAGCACCTCCGCCACGTTGCCGGCGACCTTCGGCGAGAAATGCAGATGCACGCGATACTCCCGCCCGCCGGGAATCATGTTCCATGCCTTGCCGAAATGCTTCTCGACGAGATCGGGCTCGGGGGCCTGGAAACGCCGGGCCGTCAGCTCGACCTTGCGGAAGCGGATGAGCTTGAACACGCGGATCTCGTCGTGAATCTTGCTGCGGGCCACCACGTACCACGCCCTGCCGCGGAACATGAGGCGGTAGGGCAGGATGTCCAGCATGAGTTGCTTGCGGTCGGCGAAGCTGAGGTACACCGCGTGGCAGATACGCCGCTCGGCGACGGCGCGGGTGAGCGTCTCGAAGATCTCGTCGGTCTGCTCGTGTCCCGCCACCGGACCGACCGACACGTGCGTGCGGTCAACCACGTCGCCAACGTACTGCCGCACCGGCGCGGGCAGGACGCTTTCGAGCTTCACCGCCGCCCGCGACGCCTGCGAGGTCAACGGCAGCGAGCCGGCCGCCGACCGCGCGAGCATGAGCATCGACAGCGCCTCGGACAATTCCAGATTGATCGGCGGCAGGAAGAAATGCTTGCCCAGGCGATAGCCGCCGGTGTCCTCGTCGTAGTGGTAGGGGATATGCGCCAGCTCGAGCATGTTCAGGTCGCGGAAAATGGTCCGCCGACTGACCTCCAGCTCCTCGGCAAGCTCGCGCGTGTTGCGGGCCCTGCGCCCCTGGAGCAGAAGAATCAAACGCAACAACCTGTGCACGCGATCCGAACCCATTACCTGACCCCCTATATGCACCAGGGGTATGACAACTGTGTGTCATACACCCATGGGTCGGATGCGCAGAATTTCCCCGCTGCTGAACGGGTTGCACCCATTGGCCGTTCCGTCGGCACGATGCTGGAACTCCTTTTCGATGGTTCGTCTCGGTGAGTGACTCACTCGTTGCCGTCGGCGGGCATTTCAGGCCAACTCGCCTGGTCGGCAGCGGCGGGCAGTGCAATTTTCATCCGCGGCAGCTTCAGGGCGGTGCCCGTCTCGCGCGCGAGGTCCAGCTGAGCGTTCTGGTATCCCACCAGGGCCCGCGCCTGGGCCCGGCGGGCGGTGGCGAGTCGTCCCTGGGCGTCCAGCAGCAGCTGGAGGTTGTTGGGCGTCATCGCGACCTCGCGGACGAGCGTCTCGAAGCCCTGCACCAGCAGTTCGAGCATCTTCACTTCGCGCGATCGCTGCTGCCATTCCTGGTGGGTCGTCTCGATCTCGCGAATCCGCTCCTGGATGAGTTGGGCGAGTTGGTCGGCGGTATCCTGCATCTGTGTGACGGACTGGGCGTACTCGAAGCGTCGGGCGTACAGGTCTGCCAGGCGGGCGCGGTTCCCGATGGGGTACTCGGCGGTCAGTGCGAGCGAATAGCTGGCGTAGTTGCCGGTGAGCAGATTGTCGGTGGCGTCGTTTCTGCCGCGATCCCTGCCGTGAAGCGTCGTACCGACGGACAGGTCGACCTTGGGCAGGAGCTGATTTTTCGCCACGTCGATGTTGATCGCCGAGACCTGAATCGCCAGCCTCGCCTGCTTCATGACGGGGTTGTGGCGCAGCGCCGTGAGCAACTGGTCGGCCGGGTCGATCACCACCGGCGTGGGATCCGGCGGGGTGGTGGCGTGGATGACCGCGTCGGAGCGGAGGTTGATCTGCGGGTCGGCGAGGATTTTGCGAAGGTTGTCCCGCGCGTCGGCCAATGCCTTTTCCGCCCGGAGCAGTTCGAGCTGGCGCGACACGACGGCCGATCGGGTCTGCTTGCGTTCGATATTCTCGCGGGCCTTGGGACGCAGAACCGTTTTGCGGTGTGTCCGGAGCGTCTCTTCGAGCAATTCCTGCACGATGAGGGTTTCGGTCTGCGCCTGCTGCAGTGTCCAGTAAGCGGCGGCGGCTCGGGTCACGACGTCCTCGACGGTGTCCCGGAAGCCGGCCAGGCTGGCCTCGTGAGAGATACGGGCGATCCGCAGGCGGGCGAGGTTGAACCCCCCCCAGGCGTTCCGCAGCAGCGGCTGGGTGAACTGGAAGCTCACTTCCGGCTCCCATCGCGAGCCGTTGACGTCGTCGAAATTGCGGGCGTAGGCGAACGACGTGGACCACGTCCCGCCGGTGATGAGCTTCTGGCGGACGCCGGCTTCGATGCCGCGATTGGTCTGCTCCCCGAGCGTGGCCCCTTGGCGATCGATCTTATCGTAGCTCCACGTGCCGAACAGCACCGGGTCGAACTCGGCCGCCGCTTTGACCATGTCCTGGCGCGAGATGGCCGGGTCGTACCCGCTGATCTGCACCTCGGTGTTGCCGGCCAATGCGCGGACGATGGCCTGCTCCAGCGAGAGCGGGATCTCGGGGACCTCGACCTGTCGGTACATCTGGTTGGCGTCGAACGCGCCGACGGCCGGGTCGTCGTCCAGCGAGGCGTTGGCGTCGGCGAGGCGTGTAATGGTGGGATGGTCCACCACGCGACGGGTGACCACGCGGACAGGCAGCTCGGGAATCGCCCCGCGCCGCGCGGGCCGATAGACGTCCATGCCCTCGTCGCCCTTCCGGTAGGCGCCGATGCGCATGGCGAGCTTCTTGTGATACCGATAGAGGGTGGTGGGTTCCACGTCGCCCGGCGCGACACATCCGGCGACCCACGCCCCGGCTACGCATACCGCAATCAACGACAGCCTCATGCGTTTCATCTCTCACTCCATCCCTGAAGGATCGATCTGTTTCCCTTCATACGATGCCCGGCCAATCGCACACCGTCCAGAGAATTCCTTCTATCCCCTTCCATCGGATAACGGCCGATAAAAAACTGACCCATTCCTGAGTCCCTCCGCATCCGCTCGACCGACCGAACGCTGCGCATCTCCAAGAACCAGGCCGGCCTCAAGGAAACCCTCCGCCGGCGCAGCCCCCCCAAACGCGCTGGAGGCAAGCAACTCAAGGAAGCCCACGAAAAGCTCGCGGAATAGCGATCGACCAGAAGGCCTGCCCACAGCGCAGCAGGGTCAGCCGGCGTCTCGGTGCTCTTTGAGGGCGCGGATCAGCTCAGCCGTGTTTTCCGGCGTGTCGGCCACCATGAACGCGCGATACGCGGGCTGATCGGTCAGGCCGATCAGCTTGGCCAGCGCGCGGGCGGCTTCGCGGCGCGAGAGGGCGTCGTCGGACCCAGCGAGCTCCCAAAGCCGATCCATCGCCTCCTCGCGGTGGGCGTCGCGTTTGGCCAGTTGGCCGGCCGCCTGGGCGGCGTAGTAGGGCGAGTCGGATTTCAGCAGTTCCCGGGCGATGCGGTCGCCGGCGTCGTCGGCGCCGCCCTGGTAGTACTGCCGCGCCGCCCACCAACGGGCCGGGGGATGCGGCGCCTTCAGAAGCAATTCCTTGAGACCCTCCGCCAACCCGGCAGGCAGGCGATCGTCGTGGTCGGCAACGTCCACCAGGTGCAGCCACAGGATGACCTCGCGCTGCCCCACATCCTCAAAGCGCCCGTCCACCAGCTCCAGGTACGTCTCCGGCCGACCCAGGGCGAGCATGTAGGCGATGTCCGCCCGCCGGGCGTTATGTGAGCGGTCCAGGTAGATCGCCGGCAGATCGAGATTGGCGGCCCGGGCGGCGGCGATGTACTCTTCCACCGTCGCCAGCGAACCGGCGCGATACCCGGTGGGCGTAGTTACCAGCAACGGCCGATCGGTCAGGTCGGCCAGCAAAGCCGCCCGCCGCTCCTTGCGTTTCTCCTCCTGGGTCTGCTCGGCCTGGTCGCTGATCTGCCCGCTGCGAAGGTACAGCCCCCCCAGCATCAGGGACAGTGCCCCGAGGACGACCAGCATGCGGACCACCCGGTTGCGTGTACTCGTTTCGGACATGATTGCTGCCTTTCTATACTGTTCGACGCCCGGCCCGCCAATCTACAGGAATTCCGGCGACGCACCCGGGCATTGAAGTCGCTCCGCCCGCAACAAGTTGCAGTCCCTACGGGGTTGGGTCGTTCCGCCGCCCCGGTTGACGCTGGAAACCCCGGGACATTTCAGGCCATACGCTCTATAATCCCTGCCATCGGTACCGACGGGAGGATGCGCAACGATGATCGTGGCGGGAATCGACGAGGCTGGTCTTGGCCCGGTGCTGGGTCCACTGGTGGTGTCGTCGGCGGTTTTCTCCGTGCCCGACGGCTTGGAGGATCAGCCGTTGTGGCGTCTGCTGGCGTCGGCCGTCGCGCGCAAACCCTCGCGCACCAAGGCCACCATCGCCATCGCCGACAGCAAGAAGCTCTACTCCCGCCAGAGCAAGGCGGGCATCACCCACCTCGAGCGCGGCGTGCTTGCCGCCGTCAACGCCAATGGAGGCCGATGCGGTACGTTCCGGCAGTTGCTGGAGCACGTCGCACCGACCTCGCTTTCGCACGCCGACGGGTATCCGTGGTATCGCGGGCTGGACCTGCCCCTTCCGCTGGCGATCGGGTCGGCCGAGCCTGCCCTGGCGGGCAACGCGTTGCGCGTGGCGATGCGGAATGCTCGCATCGAGTTGCTGGAGCTCTCGGCAGAGCCGATTCTCGTCGGCGAGTACAACCGCATGACCGGGGCCACCGGCAACAAGTCCGTCACACTGATGTCCGTGGCGGCCAGGCTGCTGGGGCGGATCTGGTCGGCCCTGCGCCGGGGGCGGGCGCGCGTCCTGGTGGACCGTCACGGAGGTCGGTCGCACTACCTTCGGCCGTTGCAGCAGATCTTCCAGGGCTGCTCGATGAAGATTCTTACCGAGAGTGATACCCACAGCGCGTATCGCATCACCGACGGGGGCAAGGAGATGGAGGTGCGTTTCCTGGTCGGGGGAGACGAAAGTGAGCTCCCGATCGCCCTGGCGTCGATGACGAGCAAATACCTGCGCGAATTATTCATGCACCGTTTCAACGCGTGGTGGGGTGAGTATATTCCGAAAATCGCCCCCACAGCCGGCTATCATACGGATGGAAACCGCTTTTTTGAGCAGATTCTGCCCGTGATTCATCGCGAAGGACTCGCCGAAGAGATCATCTATCGGTGCCGATAAACTGATTCCGTTCAACGCGCATTACCTCATTGGTCGAATAGAGGTACAACAGAGGCATTGACCCGCTGCAGCCGGAGCGATACGCTGGAGCGGTCTTGGAAAGGAATCACTGCCATGGCAATCCAGAATTGGTCCGACGAGATCACGGTCGTGGAGCTCGGGGACGATCCTCAGTTCACGGATGAACTGACAACGCTGATGGACAATCTCGAACAGAAGCCCGTCGACGTGGTGCTCAACTTCGGGGCCGTCAGCTTCATCAACAGCTCGAACGTCTCACAGTTGCTGCGCCTGCGAAAGCTGATGAGCAGCAAAGCCCGCAAGCTCGTGCTCTGTGACGTGAACACACAGGTCTGGGGCGTGTTCCTGGTGACCGGGCTGGACAAGATCTTCGAGTTCACCAACGACATCGCCACCGCCCTGGCGACGCTGCAGTTGGCCGACACCGACGAAGAGGTCGGCCGGTGAGCAATTCCGCTGCCGCGCGCCGGTCCCAGCCACTCGCCTGAGGCGGTCGGCTCGGCGCGCTGCCTCCCGCGGACACGCCAGACTCGCCGGGGAACCCCGGTTCCGACCGTTCGTCAATGCACACCGCGCCGCGAACCTCCGCTGCGCAGCTGCCCGGGCGATCGCCCCAATTGGCGATTTCCGCCACCATCGCGAAAAGGCAACTCCTTAAATCGCTCCAATAGCAGTCTTTATAGTCCACAGGCAGGCGATATCTTGTTCGCCCCGGTCCGGGAACGTATAATCCACGTTTCTATACCCATGGCGAAAAAGCGCACTACAACCGGCGGGAAATCCCGCAAGGGCAAGTCGCCCTCGAAGAAGACAGCCGCCAGGGTCGCCCCGCGCGCCGAGCAGGCCCGCGAGATCGCCATCGTCGGGGCCCGCGAGCACAACCTTCGCAGCGTGAACGTGAAGATCCCGCGCGATCAGCTCGTGGTGGTCACCGGCCTGTCCGGCTCGGGCAAGAGCTCCCTGGCGTTCGACACGATCTACGCCGAAGGCCAGCGGAAGTACGTCGAATCGCTCTCTGCCTACGCCAGGCAGTTCCTCGAACAGCTCGCCAAACCCGACGTCGAACACATCGACGGGCTGCCGCCCACCGTCGCCATCGAGCAGCGGGCCGGGGTGGCCAATCCGCGATCGACCGTCGCGACGACCACCGAGATTTACGACTACCTCCGTCTGCTGTTCGCCCGCGTCGGCACGCCGCATTGCTGGGTCTGTGGCCGACCGATTACGTCCCAGACCGTCTCGCAGATCGTGGACACCATCCTCGAGCTGCCCGAAGGCACGCGGTTCATGGTGCTGGCCCCGGTCGTTCGCGGGCAGAAGGGCCAACACAAGGAACTGCTCTCGCACGTGCAGCGGGAGGGATACGTCCGCGTGCGCGTCGACGGGACCGTCCACGACCTCAAAGATCTGCCCGAGCTGGAGAAGAACAAGGTCCACACCATCGACGTGGTCGTGGACCGCCTGATCCTCAAAGATACGGTCCGGATCCGCCTCTCCGACAGCGTCGAGACCGCCCTGGAGCTGGCCGACGGACTGGTGACCGTCACGTACGAACCTGCCGACGAAACCAGCCGAGAGAAAACCCGCGCCACCGGCAACAACGGCGGAAACCCGTTTGGCCACTGGGTGGACCAGGTCTACTCGGCGACCTACGCCTGCCCCGAGCACCCCCAGGCCAATCTGCCCGAGCTGGCGCCGCGGATGTTCAGCTTCAACTCGCCCTACGGGGCGTGCGATTCCTGCGACGGACTGGGCACGATCCTCGAGTTCGACCCGGAGTTGGTCGTCCCCGACGAGACGCAGACCCTCACCGGCGGCGCCATCGACGCCTGGCGCCACGGCGGCCGGCGGATGAACATCTACTACAACCGCCAGATCCGCAAGTTCTGCCGGCAGTACGACGTCTCGCCCAACGAGCCCTACAAGGACCTGCCCAGAAACGTCAAGGACAAGCTCCTCCACGGCGACAAGTCCAACAAGTGGGAAGGCGTCCTGCCGAACCTGCAACGTCGCTGGGAGAACACCGACAGCGAGTTCGTGAAATCGCGGCTGCACGGATACCTCTCCGAGCACGCCTGCCGGCGATGCGGCGGGGCGAGGCTCAAGGCGTCGTCGCTGGCGGTTCGCATCGGCGAGCAGAACATTTCCGACGTCACCGGGATGTCCATCGACGAGGCATTGGCGTGGGTCGACGGGCTGGAGCTGGACGCCGAACAAACCCAGATCGCGGAAATGATCCTCCGCGAGATCCGCCATCGGCTGCGGTTCCTTGCCGACGTGGGGCTCAACTACATCACCCTCTCGCGGACCTCGGCGACGCTCTCGGGCGGCGAGGCGCAGCGAATCCGCCTGGCCACCCAGGTCGGCAGCGGGCTGGTGGGCGTCTGCTACGTGCTGGACGAACCCACCATCGGCCTGCACCAGCGGGACAACGAACGGCTGATCCGCACGCTCCAGCACCTCCGCGACATGGGCAACACGGTGCTGGTGGTCGAGCACGACGAAGACACGATCCGCGCCGCCGACGAGGTCATCGACATGGGCCCCGGCGCCGGACGCCACGGCGGGCGGATCATCGCCCAGGGCTCCATCCGCGATATCCTCACCAGCGAAGAGTCCGTCACGGGCAAGTATCTCAGCGGACGATTGAACATCGAAACACCCACCGAGCGCCGCAAGGTCAGCCGCAGAAAGTGCCTCGAACTGAAAGGCTGCCGCGAGCACAACCTCAAGGACGTCGACGTGAAGTTCCCCCTCGGCGGGCTCATCTGCGTGACCGGCGTGTCGGGCTCGGGCAAGAGCACGCTGGTCAACCAGACGCTGCTGCGCGTGATGAAACGTCGGCTGTACACGTCGCGAGAGAGACCCGGCGAGTACGACAAAATCCTCGGCGTCCGGCGGATCGACAAGGTCATCGAGATCGACCAGTCGCCCATCGGCAAGACGCCGCGGTCCAACCCGGCCACCTATACCGGCGTGTTCGACCAGATCCGCCAGTTGTTCGCCAAGACGCGCGAGGCGAAGATCCGTGGCTACAAGCCCGGGCGGTTCAGCTTCAACGTCAAGGGAGGCCGATGCGAAGCCTGCCAAGGCCAGGGCACCAAGCGCATCGAGATGCACTTTCTCCCGGACGTGTACGTGACCTGCCAGGAGTGCGGCGGCGCGCGGTACAACCGCGAGACGCTGGAAGTCCGCTACAAGGGCAAGACCATCGCCGACGTGCTGAAGATGCGCATCGAGGAGGCGCTGCAGTTCTTCGACAGCTTCAAGAAGACCCGGCAACTGCTCAAGGCGCTCTCGGACGTCGGGCTGGGGTACGTCGAGCTCGGCCAGAGCTCCACCACGCTCTCCGGCGGCGAGGCGCAGCGCGTCAAACTCGCCGGCGAACTGGGCAAGACCGCCACCGGCCATACGCTGTACCTGCTGGATGAACCCACGACGGGGCTGCACTTCGCGGACATCCACAACCTGCTGAACGTCCTCAACCGCCTCGCGGACATGGGCAACACGATCGTCGTCATCGAGCACAACCTCGATGTCATCAAGTCGGCCGACTGGATCATCGACCTCGGTCCCGAGGGCGGTGAAGGGGGCGGGCGACTCATTGCCGAGGGCACCCCCGAGCAGGTCGCCGGGAACCCCGAGTCCTACACCGGGCAATTCCTCAAAATGCACATGCAACGCGACGCCGCACGCGCCGGAGCAGACGACGAATGACCCCCGACCCCACACACCAGCCCGCCGACCGCGACGCCCGGGAGCACCTCGCCGAGCTGTTGGCCGATCAACCCCTGGCCGTACTGGCCACCCACCACGACGGGCAACCGTACTGCAACCTGGTAGCCGTCCTGGGCTGTAAGGACCTCGACTGGCTGGCGTTTGTCACGCCGAGGAGCACCCGCAAGTACCGCAACCTGTTGGCCGATCCGCGGGTCTCTCTGATGCTGGACGACCGCCGCAGGCTCAGCGAGGGCGTGGAAGCCGTCACCGCCGCCACCGCCATGGGCACCGCCGCCGAACCCCCGTCCGATGAACAGGTCGGCCTGATCGAGAAGTACATCCAGCACCACCCCACGCTGGAGGCCTTCGTCCGCTCGGAAGACACCGCCCTGCTGAAGGTGCACGTACACCGCTGGGTCGTTGTCGACCGCTTTCAGCACGTGGTGGAGTTCTCGCCCGGCCGGTAGGATCGGCGAACCACCGTTTCAGGAAAAACAATGAGCTTTGACATCCGCGAGCACGGCGCCACACCCGGCGAAACCTCCGTAAACACCCCCGCCATCCAGGCCGCCATCGACGCCGCCGGCCGAACCGGCGGCCGAGTGACCATCCCCCCGGGGCTGTGGCGAACCGGCACGATCGAACTGCGATCCAACGTCGAGCTCCACGTGGCCGCCGGGGCGACGCTCATGGGCACCGGCAACGTAGCCGACTACCCCGAGAGCTTCCCCGAGGACAAGGTCCGGACGCGTCGGCCTTTCACCCGGCGACTGATCTACGCCAACCACTGCCACAACGTCGCGATCACCGGCCGAGGCACCATCGACGGAAACCATGGCTGCGTGGACGACCTGCCCCAGGGCGAGATCCAACCGCTGAACCTGCACTTTGTGGGCTGCCACGGCGTGGCTGTGCGGGACGTTCAGCTCAAGCACTCCGGAACGTGGATGCAGCAGTATTTCCGCTGCGAGGAGGTTCACATCTCGGGGATTCGCGTGTGGAACCACAACCGCCGCACCAATGACGGGCTGGACCTTGACGGCAGTTGCGAGGTGCGCATCAGCGATTGCGACATCGACAGCCGAGACGACGCCCTGGTGTTCAAGAACACCGGGCCATACCCCTGCCGCAACATCACCGTCACCAACTGCCGACTCCGCTCGAACTGTCATGGCATCAAGTTCGGCACGGAGAGCATCGCCGGCTTCGAGAACATCACGATTTCCAACTGCGTCATCAGCCCCTCGCGCCACCCCGAGCCGATGCCCGGATTCCCCGAAGGCCGACCCGTCATCACCGGCTGCGCCCTGGAATGCACCGACGGCGGAACGATGCGGGCGATCCACATCGACGGACTGATCGTCGAGCGGGTCTTCGCGCCGATCTTCATCAAACTCGGCGACCGCTGGGACCGCCGCCTGCCAGACGACACGCCCGATCATGGCTGCCTCGAAGACATCTCCATCCGCAACGTCACCGCCCGCCAGGCCGGGCCGTTTTCCTGCTCCATTACCGGCTATCCGGGCCATCCGGTCCGCCGCGTGCATATCGAGAACGTTCGCATCGAGCACCGCGGAGGCGTGCAGGCCGGCGCCGTCCTCGACGAGGTGCCCGAGAACAGCGGCGCCTACCCGGAGATGAACATGCTCGGGAACAAGAAGGGCAAACACCTGCCGAGCTACGGGTTCTTCGTCCGCCACGTGGACGGGCTGACCATGCGGGACGTGGATGTCCGCCTGCTGGGCGACGACGCCCGCAGGCCGATGGTGACCGAGGACGTTTCCAACGCGATCTTCGAGAACGTCACCGGCGCGTAGAGTGATTGACAGAAGTTCTTTGGTGGCTCAGCGTCAGCGAGCAGACCGGCCCGCCGGCGTAGAACCGCGTAAACCGCACCGCCTCACCGGCGAGTTTATCCAGGTGCGGCGTACGGATGTGCTCCGCGCCGTTGAAGCCGACGTCGCCCCAGCCGAGATCGTCGCACATCGCCAGAATCACGTTCGGCCGATGCTTTGCCTGTGATGTCAAGATCTCTTCCTGTTAAAGAATACCCCACCCGGCGATTCGCCGGCGGCCGGGCGTTTGGGTGGTGAACACCGAGCCGCTCGACTCCGCTCGTGACTCGCACCCGGGAGGACTCGAACCTCCAACCTGCGGTTTAGAAGACCGCTGCTCTATCCGGTTGAGCTACGGGCGCGTGGGGTGGCCGTCCGGAAAGGCCATCGAACAGATTGTAAGGTCGGGTCGCCAGCCCGGCAAGACGCATCCCCGTTCCGCAGCCGAGATGGGCGCGTTACTCCCGCCGGCCGGAGCGACCTTTGCGGTACTCGGTGGGGGTCATCCCCGCGTGTCGGCGGAAGTAGTTGGTCAGCGAGGCGTGGCTGGCGAAGCCGCTGCGGACGGCCACCTCCAGGATGGACAGGTCCGTCGCTCGCAGGAGATATTGCGCCCGCGAGAGGTGAGTCGACCAGATCGCTTCGTGGACGGTTCGCCCGGCATGACGGCTGAAGCGCTGTTCGAGATTGCGTCGGGAGACGCCCACGGCCGCTGCGACATCTTCGACGGTGATGAGGTCTTCGGCGCTGTCGTGGATGAATTGCAGGGCGGCCGCCACGGTGCGGTCGGCAATGGCGCAGGTGGCGGTCGAGGCCCGTTCGATCACGTGCAGCGGCGGAATGCGTACCGAGTTGCTCGCGTCGAGCTTCCGCCCGCTGATGGCCAATTCGGCGGCCCGGTAGCCTCGCAGGCGGGCGTCGGGGTCGACGGTGGACAAGGACGGCCTGCACAGATCGCGGTAGATCGGATCGTTGTCCACCCCCACAATCGCCAGATCGGTCGGCAGGGCGAGCCCGGCGGCGTTGGCGCCTTCCATGAGCGTCGAGGTCCACCAGTCGGCCACCGCCATCACACCGGCAGGGCGCTGGAGCGAGGAGAGCCACTCGCCCAGCAGGTGTACCCGTTTATTCCAGGGCTCGCGCCAGAACGCATCGTCGGCCATGTGCGTTTGAACCTCGATTCCCGCTCGCCGGGCCTCGACGGCAAAACCGTCGTGCCGTTCGTGCGCGAAGCTCCGCCCGGCTGTGCCCGCATACCCGAGGAACTCGTATCCCCGCTCGATCAGATGACGGGCCGCCATCGCCCCGATGGCGTGGTTGTCGAAGGTCACCGTGGGGATCTCCGGGCGCGTGTGCTGGCCGAGGACGTCCACCACCGGGAACGGCCAACTCGCAGCCTGATCGGCCTGCTCCGCCAACCTGAGCGTGCAGACGATTCCGCACGGCTTTTCGCCTTCCTGGGCAGGGTCCCAGCCGTGAATGCTGCGGATCGCCCCCTGCCAGCCGGCCTGCTCCGCCAGGCATGCGGCGATGCCCTCGATGACCGCCGTCCGCAGGGAAAAGGACGAATCCAGCGCGATCAGGAGGCGTTTGACCCGGCAGTGAGATTCCACATTTTTGGACATAATGCGCATATGGTGTAAATATTTTGTCTGCGAGTCAAGCAGAAATCGCCCCCGTGCACTAAGATAACCGTTGTGAAGTTGGGTTGCGCTCCCGGCTGAGGGGGGCGCCGCCACAGAACAGCAATTCATGACTCTGCTATTACTCGAACAGAAGGGAGGGTGCCATGAATAAGCACCTCGTAGCAGCAATGATGGTTTTGGCGATCGCAGCCGGGACGGCCTCGGCGGATGTGATCGCGGAGGACAGTTTCCTGACGCCAGCAGGATCCGAGTACGATCTGGGGGCTCTGAACGCACAGTCGCCTGCGCTGACCGGGTTCGCTGACGGAGACGCCTGGGATGCCGACGACGATTCGTACAACACCTTTACCGTGATCTCGGACGGGCTGGACTACGAGGGGCTGGCCAGTTCAGGCGGCGCTGTGCGCCTCGATCGAAATCCGACCACCGATAATGCCGTGCTGAAAGATGCCGTTCGCGCGTCCAACGGCAATGCGGCCGGCGAAACCGTCTACTTCAGCGCCCTGATCCAGCACAACGGGGCCTCCGCCCAGTTCGGGATTAAGATGCAAGGAAAGAACGTGAACTGGATCGGGTTTGACGAGAGCGGACACCTGACTCTGTTCAGCCAGAGCGGAGGCGGTGGAAGTTCCGACCATGGTCCGGCAACCAGCACCGCGACGTACTCGGCAGTTACGCATCTACTGGTGGCGAAACTCGTCGACAATGGGGGCGGTTCCGGCCAGGACCGCTTGTCTGTCTATATTGACCCCGATCTCTCAAGCGGCGAGCCGACCTCGGCCAACCTGACACTGGACGTGGGCACGGCCGGCTTCTATCCCTCCAACAACGGCCTGGATAGCATCGGCTTGCGAGGCGACAATCCCGGCGGGCAGAGCACCGAGCCCATTTTCGATGAACTTCGCGTGGGCGACGCTTGGGCCGATGTGACCCCCATTCCCGAGCCGGCTACGATGAGTCTGCTGGCGATCGGCGGGCTGGGCGCGTTGCTCCGCCGCAAACGCTGAGAGACGCGGCAATCCAGCAAAACCTCCTCACGGGCGGTCGGTTCCTCGCGAGCCGGCCGCCTGTTGTCTGCGCTGGTCATGCAGCACGGGCTTTAGGCCGCAACCCCTGAGCGAAAGACGTCTCAAGACACAACACGGTCGTGCTTCAAACGTGGCTTGGGCTTCCAGCCCATGCAGACACGGCCTGGAAGGCCGTGCTACGTAAACGTGGCATGGGCTCGTGTCGTTCCGGCCGAGCCTGCGAGGGAGGAACGGAGCAACCCGGCCGCCGCGACACTGCCAATCCAAGCATGGAACGCAATTCCAACCAGCCGGGTTGTTCAACTCGCTCAGGCTCGCTGCACAGATCCGGGCACCCACTGTTCCGGCCGCGCAGGCCACCTCTACTTGGTCTCCTCGGCCTTGGGCAGCTCGATGCCTTCGAGCCACTTCGCGACCGTCTCGGGGTTCTGCTCG
>JBKHCL010000181.1:0-3847 GCA_046541875.1 Phycisphaerae bacterium
CACACTCGCCAGGCCACACACAACCAGTAAACAGATGATGCGTTTCATGTTTCTGCTCCCTTCCTTCGTGAAAAAAGAAATGTCCCTCAAAACGTTCGAATCCAGTTGGCGGGCGACTCCCGCCATCTCGCTTTGACGATCCATAGCTTATCGCGTGCTGATTGGGGCTATACGTAAAAAACTTCCCCTCTTGCGTAATGTTCGAACTCGTGATATAACTGGGGCCTACAGGGACGGAATACGGAGAAAAGGCATGAAGTTCACACCCAGCGTAGCATTGGTGGTGGAAACGCACAGCCGCATCGGCCGAGAGATGCTCAAAGGCATCGGCCGGTTTCTGCGCACGCATGTGACGTGGGATACCTACGTCGCCGCCGAGGGCGGAGGTCCGCTTCCGGCGGGCCTGCGGAACTGGCAGGGCGACGGCGTGATCGCCACCATCCCCTCTCGCGAGATCGAGAAGCAATACGTCGACCTCGGCGTGCCGGTCGTGAACGTCTCTGCCGTTGAAACGATGGAGCAGATCGCTTCGGTGATCAGCCACGACCAAGCCATCGGACGCATGGGGGCCGAGCATTTCATCGAGCGCGGCTTCCGAAACCTCGCCTATTTCGGCCTGCCCGAGAACTGGTATTCCCACCGCCGCGGGGAAGGGTTCGCCCGGGCTGCGTCCGAGGAAGGCTTCGACCCGATCGTCTACGACCATCCCCCGTTGCGGGAGGAAGACTGGCCCCGTTGGCGGGCCGACGCGCGCGAGTGGCTGGCGACGCTGCCGACGCCCATCGGCGTGATGGCCTGCGACGACAACCAGGGACGCACGCTGTTGGCGGTCTGCCGCGAGATGGGCCTGCGCGTGCCCGAGGACGTCGCCATCCTCGGGGTGGACAACGACGACGTGCTCTGCGAGCTGTGCACGCCCCCGCTGAGCAGCATCGAGATCGGCGGGGAAGCACGGGGCTTCGAGGCTGCCTCGCTGCTGGCCAAGCTCCTGGAGAAAAGGCCCCGCCCCACACGTCCGCTGGAGATTCCTCCCCAGCGCGTGGAAACCCGCCAGAGCACCGACGTGCTCGAGTTGGACGATCGCGAGGTCGCCCTGGCCATCCGTTACATCCGCAGCCACGCCCACAGGCCCATCAGCGTCTCGGACCTGCTGGATGTGGTCTCGATCAGTCGAAAGTCGCTGGAGATCCGCTTCGCCGAGTCGATCGGCAAATCGCCGGGCCAGGTGATCCGCCAGGCCCACCTTCGTCGGGCGAAAATGCTGCTGACCGATACGGACTATCCGCTGGCCGAGATCGCCAGACGCGCCGGGCTTCGCAGCGCCAAGACGCTGTGTGAGTTGTTCCGTCGCTACGAGGACATGACGCCTACCGAGTATCGCCGGACGTTCGTGGTTCGCTGAGGGGATAAGCCGAATCTGTTGCGTTCCTTCTGAAGATTCACGGGGCGGTTTTCGATATGATAGACGGAGAGGGCGTTCGCCCATGTGCGCGGACGGTGCAGGTCCGGGCCGACCCCGGAGGGTCGGCCGCCGGGAACGTCGCCCAGCCAGGAGGGCTGGAGAGACACAAACGTGGCCCTTTGGAACACAGAAACACGGGGTATCCAAGCCGCCTTTCGGGGCAAGCCCATCTGCGCGCGCTGCGATCGACCCACCTTCGGGCCGGGATTGTGCTCGGACTGTCACACCCGCTTCCGCCAGGGGCTCTCCGACGCCCTGTTTACCATCGGGGCGATGGTCGCTGTCCCGTGCGTGGTGGGGGCGGCCTTCCTCTGGTTTGCCCACGGCAGAGAAATCGCCGGCGGTGAGGTGCCCGAAAACGCCACGATCATCCTGGGTCGGGCGATGGGCCCGGATGCGGCGAGTATCTTCCGGCACCTGGCGATCAGTGCCCTGACGGCCGCCCTGCTCTCGATCGGCAGCTTCCTGCTGCTGGATCTGCCGCGCGTGCTCCGCCGCGATAAACGTCTGGAGATCGACTGGCGCGACATGGTCGCCTCGCTGAAGGACATCCGCCTGCTGTTCGAGAAGCGCGTCACACCCGCGGGCCCGCGCCCCGGCGAGCCGGAAAGCGCCAACCCCCTGGACTACCAGACCGCCATGCAACAGCTCCACAGCATGCTGGGCATCGAAGGCGACATCCCCCCCGACCCGACTGCGGAAAAAGACGAACCCGCCCCCAAGGCGACCGCCGACCCGCCCCCTCGCGGGTCGGCCGTCCGGGACGTGGAGACCATCGAGTCGCTCGTCACGCCCAGCCGTGAGGACCGGCCGCAAGAGGACCTGCCCGATGAGCCCGAGCCCGTCGCAGCAACCCGGTCCGATCAGGTCGAGGACACTGTCGCGTCCACGGAGACGGCCCAAGAACCCGCCGTCGAGGAAGATCTGCCGGAACCCGCCGCCGAGGCGACCGCCCCGCCCTTGCCAGCCGCCCAGCCGCTCGAGCCGTCGGCTGTTGAGGTCGACGAGGTGCACCCGCCGGTGGTCGACGCCGAGCCCGAACCCGCCGCCATCGGCGAAGAGCCCCCCCAGAGCCCGGCCGGGTTGTACGAGTCCGGAGACGCCGACGAGGAAACCCCGCCCGAGCAGGATCCGTGCCTCGAAGAGCCCCCCACCGATGAATCGGACGACGGCCACGAGCACGACGAGCACACCGGGCCCGACAGGCCGACTGTGCAGGTGAAGGATTCGCCCTTCGCCCAGCGTCATCGGCTGCGTCAGCCGCTGTTTGAGACCACTCCGCCGCCACCCGGGCGGGACGATGACGAGGACCGCCACCCCTCGACGTCAAGGCGGAGCGTGGTCGACGATCTGCTCGACGAGCCGGTCGCCCAGTTGTTCGATCGACCCGCGCTGCCGGGGCTGCTGCAGGTGAAGATCTCCGAATGGGACGACCTGCCCACCACCGAGTTCGTGCCCGAAAATTCCGCCGACCTCACCGAACAAGCCCAGACACCCGGCAGCCCGGAAACCGAATGGCTGGACGAGGAGGAAGCCTCCGCCGACCTCGATGAGGCCGACATTCTGGACATCGAGTGCGTCCCCGCCCAGACCGATCAGGACCGGGCGCCCGAGCCAGCCCCGTCGACCGACGATGACACCACCATCAGCGACCTTCTGGGCGAGAATGAAGAAGCCGACACCATCGATGCTCTTCTTGGCGAGCCGGAGGAAAGCTCCACGATCGATGAGATGCTGGACGAGCTCACCCAGGCACCGACGCCCGAGACGACTCGGCAGCAGGAAGACGAACCGCCCGTCGCTGAAACGGCTGAGCCCGGGAATGAAAAAGCCCCGGACCCCGCGTCGGGCCCCGAAACAGAACCTTCCGCCGAACCGGCGCCCTCAGCCGACGAGGAAACACGCCGCTCGACGACCGACGAGCCGGACGATGCTCCTGAAACCGACCGCTCCGAGCCCGAGCCCGACGAGCCGGCCGATGCGAGAATCCTTCTTCGCGGCCCGAAGGGGGCTTCCGGTATCGAGACGTCCCTGACCGATACCGACGGCAACGTCGCCTGTCCCGGGTGTGGCCGACGCAAACCCTCGCCCGGGCCCGGGCGATATCACTGCAGCTCCTGCCGGACCGAGTTCGTCATCCCCCGCGTCCTGGCCCGCTGTCCCGGGTGTGGGCGGGAGCGACCCTCGCCCGGCCCTGGGGTGTACCAGTGCTCCCAGTGCACCACCACGTTCCGCATCCCGCCGATGGTTTCCTGCCCCGGCTGCGGGCGGTCCAAACCCTCTCCGGGAACCGGACGGCTCCGCTGCAGCGCGTGCGGGACCGTCTTCGAGGTCATCAACGAAACCGGCGCCGTCCGCTGAGTTCCCCTCGCCGTAGAATGGTCG
>JBKHCL010000075.1:0-16165 GCA_046541875.1 Phycisphaerae bacterium
GTAGCACGGCCTTCCAGACTGTGTTCGCATGGGCTGGAAGTCCATGCCACGAAAAGCCCTCACCGTAAGGTGGGGGATAGAACGCTGGGGTGTCGCGACGGCCGGGTTGCTCCGTTCCTCCCTCGCAAGCTCGGTCCGAAACGCCATAATCCCGGCCCTTCGGAACTGCTCGGGATTCAGAGGGCCGGCAGCGCGGAGGGCTACTCGGTCTTGCCGGCGAGGGCTTCGAGGATCTGGGCCTGGGCGATGGTGTGCTCTTCCCAGCTCTTTTCGAGCTTGGTGAGGAACTCCTCTGACGGGGTCATGTACAGCGCCCGCTGGATCGCGTCGGCGGTGGTGCAGCCGTTCTTGATGTGATGGAGCATCTTGGCGAACTGCTCCCGCGTGAGTCGGCTGTGGAGGAACTCGGCCAGCGTGAACGACTGGGCGTAGAAGAGCGATGGCTTCTCGATGATGCTGTTGGTTTTCGTGGTCAGCAGCGATTCCAGGGGCAGGTGCTTTCGGCTGCCCATGGCCAAGCCTGCCAGCAGGACGCGATCGTTGCTCACCTGGCGCTCGGCGAGCATGGCAAGCCCTTCGCTGAGAAACAGCGGGCTGCCCGCGTCGCCGAAGTATTCGTGGGTGACGAGGTGGCACATCTCATGGGGCAGGACGCGGTCGAGCATGACGGCGGCGAACTGTCCGTTGTCGTCTTTCTGGGTAAGGTCGATCCGTCGGGTGGTGGTTCCGCCCTCGATCTCGATGGCGAAGGCGCCGCCGGCCCATTCGGGTGCGTCCTGGGCGTTGTCGAGGAATTCCTTGTGGTCGGTCCACACGTTGATGTCCACGCTGTGGGCGTACTCCTGGCCGGGCAGGATCTCGGCGCAGATGCGGGCGAGGTCTTTCTCGGCCTGCGAGGCAATCAGCCGGGCCAGCCGGGCGTTGGGGGCCCGCACCACGAAATGCTCGCTGGACTCGACGTGTCGTTTGTCATCCACGACCAGCAGGGCTTTCCGGTCGTCGTCGGTGAGCTTTGCCGACGGGGCTTCCATGGCGACGGCGGGTTTTGCCTGGGAGCGGCAGTGGTGAATCTGCCGGCGGACGTACTGCCGCAGCGAGGCCGAGTCGCACTGCTGGAGGTAGATCTGATAGGCCCGGGCGGCCGAGACGTACTTGCCGCGGCGCCGGCGGGCGGCGGCAACCACCAGCCACGCGCGCGACGAACCGCTTTGCGGATCGGTCGCCAGGACCGACGCCTGCAGCTCCGCTTCGCGCAGTCGACCGGCGTGCAGATTCGCCAGCGCGTCCTGCAGGTGGTCCACCGGGTCGGCGGGCGCGGAGGTGGTCGCCTCAATCGCGCCGGCCAGCATGGCCGCTCCCAGCAGGATTCCCGATGTGATAAGCATCGCGCGCGGTTTATTCATCCTTGAGCTCCTCCATGAGCACTTTCCGCAGCAGCTGGGTCTTTTTGAGGTCCGCCTGGGCCCATTTCAGCTCGAGCACGAGGTCTCGCTCGTAGGGTTTGGCGATGCCCAGGATGTCGCTGAGCCCGTCGCGGACGTTGTTGAGCCGGTGGACCAGCTTGAGCACGAGTGTGCGATACTGCCGGGCGGTGAGTGTCTTGGTTCCGAGCTTCTTTCGCATCGCGTCGAACTGCTTGGCGTCCATGTCGATGTCGTTACGGATGGACTTGATCCGCCGGCGGGCGATTTCCACGCGGTAGGTCCGCGAGATCTTCGGGACCAGTGCGTCGGCAAGGTCAAACTGTCGGACGGCCTTTTTGTAGATTCCCTGCGCTGTCTCGGGGTCGGTCTGCTCGGCTTTGCGGGCCTCGGCCATCTGCTTCTCGCCGGCGTCGATGTGCTTTTTGGCGGCGTCGCGGAGGGCGGCCTGCAGCGTGAGGGGCAGCTTCAGCGAAGCCGGACCTGCCGAGAGGTGCGGCGTGTCGTCCCCGGAAACCAGCGACGAGGAGGCGGGGTAGGGTTTGGAGAGCACGTACATTCCGTCGTCGTTGTCTTCCAGGATGCCCGCGATGGTCTTGAGGCGGTGGGCCCGCGGGCCTTCGGCGTCTTCGGCGATCGTTGAGAAGGTCTTCCGGGCCTGGGCGAACTCGCCGCTTCGCAGTTCCACGAGACCCTTGATTTCCCCGACGGCCAATTCGTCAGCTTCGCAGCGGGTGGCGGCCTGCAGATCGGCCAACATGTTCGCATCCACTTGGGAATGCTTGCCGGCGGCGAGCTTGCTGCGGGCCAACTCCAGCCCCTTGCTGAGAGGCTGCCAGTCGTCGTTGATCTTCAATTGTCCCAGGTCAGCCCGGGCGCGGGCGTGGTCGGGAGCGAGCTTGAGGACCTGCCGGCAGATCTCATCGGCCTTGTCGGTAAGCCCTTGGGCCCGCGCCCAGGAAGCGGTCCTGTACAGGGAGCTGATGTTGTCCTGGCGAATCTCGGCCAGGCGGGAGTTGAGCTGCTCGGAGGGGGTCTTCTTGCGGTCGATGCGGGCGATTTCACTGCGTTGGAACCGGAGCGTGCCGTACGGCAGAATGATGGAGACCTGGTCTCCGTCTTCGCTGACCTGCCCGGTGAAGGTCCGCCCGTCGTTGAGCACCAGCAGGTCCGCCGGACAGGTCGCGGCGATCAGTCCCAGCAGCAATGTAGCCGACAGCACTCGATGCATAACGTCTCCCGTCTTGGCACGGCTGCCGTAACGCGAAAACCCCGGCAACGTGCACTGGGAAAGTATAACGGATTTTCACTGATTCAACAGGACCTTTTGCCGTTTTTCAGCGTTTGATCCTTACCGGCCGACGACGCCTTCTCGCCGGGGCCGCGCCTGCGTATACGGACACGCTGCAACGCCCTTGGTGAGCGGGATTTCGGCCGTCCGACCCGCGAGATCGGGCAAGGCTTTTACGCGTCCGCTGGACGGGGTGTTCGCCCGATCAGAGCGAATCGATCGCCCGGCGGACCTGTCTGATGTGCTCGGGGGTGGTCCCGCAGCAGCCTCCGATGAAGTTCGCCCCGGCGTCCACGAGTTTCGGGACGAACGCGGCGAAAGCTTCCGGGCCCATGGGGAAGCGGGTCTTTCCGTCCGAGCCGACCTCCGGCAGACCGGCGTTGGATTTGATCCAGATCGGCAGGTCCGTCGCCTCGCGGAGCAGCGACGCGACGGTGACGTAGTTGTCCGGCCCGCAGCCACAATTGGCCCCGACGGCGTCGGCGCCTTCCTGTTTGGCCATTCTCGCCAGGTCGCCGGGCTTGTTGCCCATCATCGTGTTGGTCTTGTTGGGTCCGGAGGAGAACGTCATGCTCACCACCACCGGCAGGTCGGTGGCCTGCTTGACGCCCTGGACGGCCAATCTCGCCTCGTCCAGTTCGTTGAAGGTTTCCAGGACGATCGCGTCGGCGCCGCCCCATTCCAGGGCTTCGGCGGCTTCGCGGTAGGCTTCCACGATGCTCTCGGAGGGGACTTCCTGCATCATTACGATCTTGCCGGTCGGGCCCAGCGACCCGAATACGACGGTCTGCTCACCGGCGGCGCGTCTGGAGATGGCGGCGCCGGCTTCGCACAGTTCGGCGGCCCGGCCTCGGGCGCCGTGCTGTTCCAGCACGTACTTGTTGCCCCCGAACGTGTTGGTGATGATCGCGTCGCTGCCGGCGTCCACGTAGCTGCGGGCGACGACTTCCACGGACGCAGGGTTCTGCACGTTCATCAGCTCGGGCGCCCCGCCGGCGGGTACACCCTTCTTCTGGAGCTCCGTACCCCATGCGCCGTCGGTGACGCGGATGGCGGAGGCGAACTGGTTCCAATCGAAAGCCATGGATGATCTCTCCCGGGTTCAAGTGCAATACGTCTGAGACTATCGCCTGCCCGCCCGACCTGCAAGCCGGCAGGTTACCGCTCGGCGGCGGTCTCGGGCTGTTGTTTCAGCCAGGCGGCCAGTTCGTCCTGCGACGGGTCGATCGCGAGGCTCTTGCGGCAGTGGTCCAGCCCGTCACGGACCATGTTCGGGTCTTTGACCGATCGTCCCACGAGGATCTGGAGCTTGCCCAGTCGGCGAGGGGGCAGGGGGTGGTTCGGGTCGGCCCGCATCGCCCGCGTCGCGCCGGCCATCGCCAGCCCGAAACTTCCCGAGAGGCGGGCGGCGTCCGAGAACGCCAGCCAGGCCATCGCGTTGGAGGTGTCCCGCTGGGCGGCCTGGGCGAAGTCCTGGGTGGCTTCCTTGTATTCCTTTTGGTCCAGGTGGATCTCGCCCATCGCCGTCCAGGGCGCCGGGGAGTTGGGGTCCAACTCGGCGAGTGTTTTCCAGTGTTTCTCGGCTGCTGCGAGTTCGCCGTTCTTCTGGAGGAGGCAGGCGAGGTTGTAGCGGCTGGGGGCGTCGGAGCGGTCTTCGGCGAGCAGTTGGCGGTAGGTCTTCTCGGCCAGGGCACGGCGACCCAGGCGCGAGCAGGCCACCGCGAAGTTATACCGGGCGGTGCGGTCGTCGGGAGCGGTCTGCAGGATGCGATGGTAGACGCGCAGTGCCTCGTCGACCTGCCCGTCGGCGGTCAGCGCCAAGGCAAGGCCCCGCAGGGCGTCCAGCGATCGCGATTGCTGTCCCGACGCCCGACGGAAACAGCGGATCGCCCGGGCGGTGCGTTTGCTCTTGAGGGCGGCCTGGCCGGCCTGGAGCAGCAGCACGACGTCCGTCTCTTCGTTGGGGTCCAGCAGGTGGACGTTCTCGCCGGTGGCCGACAGGGCTGTCTCCCACGCGGACGTGTCGAACATCCACTCGGTGGGCGTGGCCGATGCGGGAGACCGGGTCGAGGCGACGTCGATATCGGGCAGGTGGATCTCGACGGTCGCCGGCGCGATCGGGTCATTCGGGGGCGTCCGGGACGGCGCATTGGCTGCGGTGTTGGGAGCAGGGGCGGGGGGCGGTTCCTCCCGGCAACTGAGCGGCCCGGCCACCAGCAGCACTGCAAGCGGGATGACTTGGATTGGGCGGAGCATGCAGTGGATTATACGAGCTGGGGGTTTCGTGTCCAATGCTGGACACGTCGGACGTGGCGCGGTTGCATAGAACTTTCGCATTCCCGCTGAGGCAGCAAACGGAGAACCCCATGGCCGGTAAGAAGAGGGAGACACCGCGGCTGGCGTTGTCGCCGTCGCGCGTTCACCGGAAGATCATGGCCAAGGCCCGTCAATCCCACGACATTGACTACCTCGCTGCCCGGGGCATCGGTTCCACGCGGAGCTCGCCTGGGATGCGATGCTGGAAGGAGGGGGCGGTGGGCGAGGAGGGTCGATCAGATGCGGGAGTGGCGACGATCTGCGTAGATTAACCCTTTATCGACGCATTTGTGCATGCCGGAACACTGTTTTTTCTTGAAGAAACCCCGATTCGGGTGTATAAGCATGTTACTGGACATTGCTCACAGATTCGTTCAGTCACTTGATTGCTCAAGCGAGGAGCAGGCCGTCGGCAGGATAGTCCTGTCGTGGGCCTGCATAAGCAAGCTATGGACGCGGGAGGAAGCCCGAAAACCGGCTCCGCAGGCGGTGTGTGCTCAACCCGTCACGACGGAGAATCGTCTGGCTGGTCGCTGATTGGCTCCAGCAGCCTGTTTCAACAGGTTCTGGACATCGCCGATTCGGTGGCGGCCAATGATTGCGTGGTACTTCTGGAAGGCGAGTCCGGTACGGGCAAGGAGCTCATCGCCCGACGGATTCACGAGCGAAGCCCCCGCAACGAAGGGCCTTTCGTGCCCGTAAACTGCCCCTCCATCAGCGAATCCCTCTTTGAGAGCCAGTTTTTCGGCCACGTGAAAGGCGCGTTCACCGGCGCGGCGGTCAGCACGTTGGGTATGGTGCGGGCGGCCGAGGATGGAACGCTGCTGCTGGACGAGGTCGGCGAGCTTCCGATGCACCTCCAGCCGAAACTGCTTCGGCTCCTGCAGGAACGCGAGGTCACCCCGGTGGGCGGCTCGCAGCCCGTCCCGGTCAACGCGCGATTCATCGCGGCGACCAATCGGAACCTTTCGGGGCAGGTTGCCCGGGGCAAGTTCCGACGCGACCTGTATCATCGGCTCAACGTGGTGCGCATCGAGATCCCTCCGCTTCGGACCCGGCCGGAGGACATCGATCCTCTTGTAGACTATTATCTTGCGAGCTACGCGAGGGAGTACCGCATGCGACCCCGCGTGATCGGTCCGGACTTGCGAGAGACGCTTCGGGCGTATCCCTGGCCGGGCAATGTGCGCGAGCTGTGCTGCTATCTGGAACGGCTGTACGCGGCCAACCTCCCGCCCATGCCTCCCGGCCAATACGACTGGGACGACGGGTACGTCTCCGAGGGGCTTGGGTCCATCGAGCCCGCCCCGGGTAGAATGCCGCTGAAAACCGGGCCTCATGGGGTTTGCAGCCTCGAGGAGGCCGAGCGCAGCGCCATCCGCACCGCCCTGATGGCGACCGGCTACAACCGCTCGGCGGCGGCGAGACTTCTGGACATTCACCGCAGCACGCTGCATCGCAAGATTCGCCACTACGGCATGGACGATTTCGGCGATCAGCCTCTGTGACCTGCCCGCCCCTCGCTTTCGTCTGCTCATGCAGAATCTCCTTGCCGATACCGCCAAGAGAGACTCTCATAACATCCGGATCAGGTTTCGGGGAGCAGACCAGGTCGTTTTGACGGGAGAGCGATGATTACCTTGCTTATGCTCGGCGGGTTGATCGGGGCGAACAACCTTGGGGCTGCCCTTGCCTTGGGCGCAATGGGGCAGGTGGCGCGACGTCGGCGAATTGTACTGGTCTTTGCGGTGTTTGAGTTTGCCATGCCGTTGGTCGGCATAGTACTCGGGCAGACACTGACAAAGACCTTCGGCGGCGCGGTGGTGTGGGTCTCACCGGCCGTTTTGATATGGCTGGGGCTCTGGTCGGTTTTCAAAGCGATTTGCCGCCCCCGCGATCAAGCCAAGCTGGCCGAGAAGCTCACCACATGGCGAGGGCTGGTTTTGTTGGAACTGGGTTTGAGCAGCGATAATCTGGGGGTCGGCTTTTCCCTCGGGCTCACCAGTGAGATCAATCCATTCGCCTTGGCGTCGGTCATTGCCGTGTTCAGTGCGAGCTACGGCTACCTCGGGCTTCGAATCGGAGATCGTGCGAGACGCCACTGGGAGCAGTACGCCCAGATCGGGGCAGGCGTGGTGCTGATCGGCTTGGCGGCGGCGATGGTGATCGGTTGGCTCTGAGCCGACCCCGGCGGCGGGGCGGTGGGCGACCAACCGCCGGCCTCTGCGGTAACTCTCTCCCGGCGCATTTCCCGCGCACTTTTCGATCCTGTGGCAGATTGCGACAATGCTGGTGCGATTCGCGACGGCAGACCGTTGCAGTCTGCGTCGCCTCTGTGAAGCTCTTTCGGACGGCCATCATGCGCAAAGGCGTGTGTAACATCTGTTCATATAGGGCCTAAAGGTTTTTTATGGACGTGCCGATAGCAGTTTGGCATGGGGATTGTAATAGTAAGATCGAAGGAGCCTGACAGTGGACGCGAGGGGCGTTAAGAACTTGTCGGCTCGATCAGCGACGGACGGGAAGCCTTTTGTTCTTGTCGTTGGTTCGGTGCCGAGTGCAGCTGAGGTGTTGTCCGAGCTGGGAGGCCTGGTGGTCTCATACAGAACGGTGCAGGACGCTCAGCTGGCTGGCCCGGCCGGGCCGGTAAAAGCGGCGGTGCTGGCCGGCGATAGCCCGCCGGCGACGCTGGGCAACGCCCTGAGCTGGATTCGCAAGCGATGGCCGCGTTGCAGCAGCGTGGTTGTCGGAGAGGCGGGCGACACCGAGAGGGAAATTGCCTCCCGCAGCGGCGGAGCGATGTACTTCGCCAGGCCGGTCGAATCGGCCGAGTGGAAGATGCTGGCCGAGCACGCACTGACCGGTGCCGCCGGTCGAGCGACACGGACGGGATGAGCCGTCCGGACAACAAAACAATGACAACCAGCTTTTGAAGACCGAGGAAGTATCGGCAGCAGAAGGTTCGAGGGAGTACCTGCGCTGCTGCCATGCTGCAGATGTCGATGTGAAACCTCACCAAAATGGTGGCATGCGTTTGGAGATGAGCGCCCAGGCGTTGACCACAGCCCTTCTCCTCCTCCCGGGGCTGTCGCCGCCGCGAGGTTTCACACACCCGTAGAGGTCAATTGACCGCGAACCTGCCGGAGATGAGCGCCCGGTGGGAGACTCCTGCTACCTCCGAGGAGTTCGCAACAGCACGGAGCCTCTGATTTCGTGTGAGGGGACCTCTACAAGGCGAAGGGCGGTGACGAAACTTCGGTTTCGCATCGCCCCCTTTTTTGCGCTGAACACGGGCCCGTTCCATCACTACGATGGGGCGGGCCTGTTTCACGCGCGAACGCTGGGCTGACCCCGTCCGTAGGAGAACCGATGCATCCGCCGACGAGTCATTCCGAGAATCCCGAGAAGCCTCCCGCGCAGAATCGGCAGCGGCGCTGGACCCGTCGCGGTGTGCTCAAGCTCTTCGGGGCCGGGGCGGCTGTCTTTGCCGCGTCCGGAAGCGTGCAGGCGTGGCTGGTCGAGCCCGGCTGGATCGAAGTGACCCGCCCCGTGCTGCGATTGCCCAACTGCCCGCCGGGCTGGCAGGGGGCTCGCATCGCCCACCTCACCGACATCCACGTCGGTCGATGGATCTCCCTGGAGGACGTAGCCGAGATGGTTGCGCTGACCAACGCCGCCAAACCCGATGTGGTGCTGTTGACAGGAGACTTCGTCTCGCCGCGACGGGCCATCACGTCTGAGTACGCCCGGGTTCTGAGCGAACTGCAGGCTCCGCTGGGCTCTTTCGCCGTACTGGGCAACCACGACCACTGGACCAGCGCGTCGGGTGTACGGGGCATGCTGGAAGAGGCCGGCGTCCGGGAACTCCGCAACGAGGGCACGCTGCTGCAGCGCAGGGGCGACGGGCTGTGGCTGGCGGGGACCGGAGATCTGTGGGAGGGCGCGCCCCGCGTGGACCTGGCCATGCGCGGCGCCCCGGGCGACGTGCCGCGGATCCTCATGCAGCACAATCCGGACTTCGCCGAGCAGCTCACGCCCGCCGACGGGGTGGATTTCATGCTCTCGGGCCACACGCACGGCGGGCAGGTTCGGCTGCCGGGCAAACGCCCGATCATCCTGCCGATCCAACACCGCAAGTACGCCTTTGGAATGGTGTCCGGGCCGGGCTGCGGGGTGTACATCTCCCGCGCGTTGGGGGTGATCGGCCCGGGCGTTCGGTTCAACTGTCGGCCGGAGTTGCCGGTCTACTCACTGGCTGGGACGCTTTGATCCCACGAAGAGCATGTAGCGCCACAGGCCGCCGTACGCCCGCTTTATGGAGACTTCCCGGGGGAGAAACTGCTCGCGAAGCTTCCCGAGAAGATGTCCTTCCATGCGAACGTGGTTGAAGCCCATCCACCGGCGAAACGCGCTGAAGCGGGTGTCGTGGAAATCCACTACCGCGATCTGTCCGTCGTCGGAGAGATCCTCCCGGGCACACTCGATGGCGGCCTCCCAGCCAGGATTGAACATCGAGAGGGCGTAGGAGAACAGGATCAGGTCGAACGGTCTGCCCTTGGCGACGGGCTCGTCGTACGGGCGGCGGATCAACTCCACCGGGCGGGCCAGGGCGGCCAGGCTCTTGCGGGCGACGCGAAGCATCTCGCCCGAGACGTCCAGCCCGGCGATGCGGGCCTTGGGGAACGTCCTGGCCAGTGCGCGGAGGTTTCGTCCGGTCCCGCAGCCGACCTCGAGAATGCGCTTGGGTTGGCAGTGTTCCTCGGCGAGGCGGATGATGCGGTTTCGCCCGAACAGGAAGGTCCACCGCGTCAGGTCGTAGATCTTCGCGTGCAGCCGATAGTAGCCCTGGATGGTCGACGCCTGGGCGGCAGTGTCGGTTTCGCTTGGGGATTGGCTCACAGGACCTCCGCGAAATGCAGGCTGCCGTAGGTTCCCACGCGATCCGTCGTGTGGAGCGGTTCGGTCAGGTCGGGTCGGAATCGCAGGCGCGACGTGACGTCCTCGGGGAGGAAGTCGTGCGTGATGCCCGCCGATCGCATGAGAATCTTTGCCCCGGGAGCGGCGTTGGCGAAAATCTCCTCCCACTCCTCAGCCAGGGCGTCGGGGGCGTGGCCGGCCAGCCAGTCCTGATGGTCCAGCAGCAGGAAGTGGGTGTACTTGCCCGGATTGGCCTGGAGGAAATCGGTAATCGTCGTGGTATACAGCGAAAGACGGTCGGCGTTGGCCCTCAGCAGGGGCAGGTTTTCCCGCCGCAGGTAGTTCGGGCAACACTCCGGCGTGTACGAGCCGGTAATGTACACCCGCCAGAAGTAGTTGTCATTGATCCGTACGCGTGTCATCACGTGGCGGAACTTCGCCTGGATGTAGCCCAGCAGGCCGCCGGGATAGCTCTCGTCGATCAGGCGGATCTGCGGGCGGGGTACGCCCATCATTGCCATCAGCGCCGGCTGTTTGACCAGCCAGCAGAGCACCGCGTCCCAGAGAACCGGTTCGATCTCCCGGTAGATCTCCTGCTGCTGGTCCAGCGTCCGGGCATTGAAGAACCGATCGATCCGCCGGCGGATCGGGCGTTTGAGCGTCATCATCAACTTGCCGAGAATCCACGCCGCCTCGCCGCTGGCCCCGTGGTAGTAGAACGATCGTTTGAGGCTCTTCTCGCGGAAATAGCCGATTTTGCGATCCCAGAATTCCTGGGCGAAGGGGGGCAGATCGTCGCGGACGGACAGATAAATGCCCTTGGCTTCGGCGTCCTGACCGCGGCCGAACAGGGCGTACAGGTCCTCCCATACCCCCCGACGGATCAGCGAGAGCTTCAGGTGCGCCAGGGCGTTCTGGCGATAGTTCACGTCCACGCTGTGAATCTCGGCCGGCGAGTCCAGCAGATAATCCAGCGCATTACAGCCGGCGGAGGTAATCATCACCACCTTGCTGTCACTGTCCAACTGCAGCAACTGTCGGTCGATGCGGGGGTCTTCCCACGATGTGTTGTAAATCAGCCTTCCGCCATGGACGACGCTGAACATCTTGTCGTGAGTCTTCTTCAGGATTTTCTTCGCGGTGTGAATCACCATACAGCGGGATCCTCGGGGTTCGGGAGCGGCCTGGGGGCCGTCGCGTCACGTTGCTCGGGTAACGGGGGACAACTCCGATGCATACCAGCCCATCGCACAACCAACGTGCGGGAAGCAGTGGTGACGCGTCAAGAACAAGTTTGCGTATGCTACCAGAGATCGTCCTGGAACCGGAGCGATTTCCGTACTTCCATCCCGCCGCAGCACCTCCGGGGCGTGCAGGCCCGGTCGTCCGATCGTGGGGAAGAAACAAAAAAAGAACCCGACGGTCCTGGCCTCAGTCAGGGCCGACGGGTTCCCGGGGGCTCCTCGGGTGCTACGATTCGTCTTCCGGTTCGCCCTCCTCGGCAAGCAGCGTCAAAGAGGCAGAGTTCACGCAGTATCGTTGGCCTGTCGGGTCCGGTCCGTCGTTGAATACGTGCCCGAGATGTGCTCCGCAGTTGCTGCAGTGCACCTCGGTCCGTGTGATGAAGAAGCTGCGGTCTTTCGATCGGCCGACGGCCTGTTCGCTGATCGGCGCCCAGAAGCTTGGCCAACCGGTCCCCGAGTCGAATTTCGTTCTGCTGTCAAACAACTCCTGACCGCAGCAGACGCAGGCGTACACCCCGGGAGTCTTGGTGTCCCAGTACTTGCCCGTGAAGGCCGCTTCGGTATCGTGCTCTCGGGTTACGCGGTATTGCAGGTCGGTCAACTGATCCCGCCATTGGTCTTCAGTCCTGGTCACTGGAAAGTCCTTTCCCCTTATGCGGGAATCGTCCTCGTGCGAAGACGGACTGCATCCGGGCTCCAAGCCCGCAACAGTCAATAGCGTCAGAACGCACCCCAGACGAATCATGGTATTGTCCTTCCTGGCCTCGATTGGCCGGGTTGGTGTCTACCAGCAAATCGTTCCGTAGTCAGGAATGGTTCCGAGAACATAGGCCTCGCGCGCTGCGTCGGGCGCAAAAGGAAACCCCGCGACCGAGGTGTCTTGGCCTCACCTCGATTCCGGGGTTCCCACCCGCGTTGGACCGATCTGCCCTCTCTTCCGCGGGGCATTGTTTCCTGCATCTCGCAGGCCCCGCAGCCGTCCCTTTTCTGTATCGGCCCAGGCCCCTTTTCTCGCCTCGGCTTTCCACGTCTCCTTCCATCGGGTCTGCAGGCTGGCCCTTCCCGCCGGGGCGCACCGTCAGACCGGAATACACGCGTATGGGGGATCCGTCCCTGCTGCGGACAGGTTCGTCCGGAAACGACGAAGCCGCCGACGAACGAAGTGAAAGACGACGACGGCTGAGAATTGAACCTGCTTCTTGCTCATTTATACGCATCGCATGAAATGTCGGACAACCCCGGAAATCCACGGGGGAGGGGGTTTTTTTCTCTCGGGCGGATCGCTTGCCACCGGCGCGCCGGGCGGGTATCGTCATCGACGAACGATTCGACGGGGCGGCGATGACCGATCCAGATACCCAACTCAGCCAGGTCCGATCCCTGGTGGTGTACTACTCACGCACCGGCCGAACGCACGCCGTGGCCGAGACCGTCGCCCGGTGCGCCCAGGGCGACGTGCAGCCTCTGGGCGATACCCGGAAGCGAACCGGGCCGATCGGGTGGGTCCTGTGTGTCTTCGATGCACTTCGCCGCGCAACCGCGCGAATCGAACCGCTGGACGTGGAGGTGGAAGACTACGACCTGGTGTTCGTCGGAACGCCCGTCTGGGCGGATTCAGCGGCCCCGGCCGTCCGCGCGTTTGTGATCACCTTCGGCCCGCGGTGCAAACACCTGGCCTTCTTCGCCACACACTGGGGACCCCAGCCCGGCAGGACGTTCAGTGAGTTGGCCGAACGGGCCGATCAGTTGCCGGCCGGTACGTTGTCCGTCTCGGCAAGGGAAATCGCCCAGACCACGTGGGCTCCCAAGACCAGGGACTTCGTGCACCGCGCCGCCCGGGTGGCCGCCGGTGGTCGGCAGCGCGTTTGAGGGGTCAGTAGAACAAACCCTCGCGGTAGTCGACGCTCGCGTCATAGGGTGGGAGCTGGTCGGACGCCACGGCGTAGAGCCGCTCGTGGCTGGCACGCGGCAGGGGGGCGTCGGCCTGCTCCAGTCGCCCGAGGGTCTCGCTGATCGTCAGGGGGGTGGTGGTGTTGCCGGCCATGGTGTCCTTTCTGAGGCGTCGATGCCCAGTATGCCGATTTATGCGAGGCCCGCAAGGGAAGGCGAACTCGCCGGGTCGACATGTCTATAAAGGTAGGGAAAGGAGTGTGCGATGAAGCAGCAAACGGCAATGCGGGCGTTGCGGGTCTGGCTGGTGGTGGGTGGTGTGTCGCTGCTGGCGGCGCTGGTGGGGGTGTTCATGCCGTTTTCCTGGATGGACGCCGCCCACCGGTGGATGGACCTCGGGCCGATACCGTCGGCGGGGATCGTGGAGTATCTGGCGCGGGCGTTGTCGGCGATGTACGCGATGCTCGGCGGATTGTTCCTGATCTGCGCAGCCGACCCGGTTCGGCTGGCGGCGGTGGTCACCTACGCGCTGATTTCCGTGGCGGCGGTCGCGATCGGGATGTTGATGATTCTCTCGCTCACCCGGCCTGAACTGGTGCCCTGGATCGCCGCCGACGCGATATCGGCGTCCGTTTATGCCGCGGTGGGCCTGTTCCTGCAGCGGGCAGCCCGCGTGGGCCCCGGCAGTGCGGCTGTGTAGACGGCGCAGGAAGTCGTTGCTGCGGGACGCTTTTCGTGGCATGGATCGTAGGGCCCGCAACTTGTTGCGGGCGGAACAACCCTACCCCGACAAGGTTGGCGGCCGAACAACTATTTGCCGGCCGGCTCGAAGAGCATGAACTCGCCCAGGGAAACATTGTTGTTGCCGGGCATCCCGTGCAGTTCCACGCGCAGCTTGCGGGCGGTGACCTTCTCAAAGAGGGCTTCGGTTCCGCCGTCGCCGTCAACGAGGCAGTGGTCGACCAGGCGTTTCCATTGGCCTTCGATTTCGGCGAAGAGCGAGACGCCCAAGGCGTTGCCCCTGCCCCTTCCGTTTATGCGGATCCCCAGCAGGTCCTGTTCCTTGCCCAGGTCCAATTCAAACGCGGCGCGGTCGCGATTGCGAACACCGCCGGTGGTGGACGGGTCGCCGTCGAGGATGGCCTTGAGCCCGCCGTCGCTGGACGATTTCCACTCGTCGCTCCTGGAGGTCACCTTGTCGGCAAGGCCCTTGATGCAGCGGCGGTCGTTCTTGCCGGCCTTGAAGACGATGTCCTCGGTGTGCTTCATGGTGAACCCGCTTGCCTTGGCGTCGCGGATCGGTTGGCCGTCCAGGTGCAGCCCTTCAAAGGTGACGTCGTGGATTTTGTGCTTCTCGTCGAAGCCTTCCATGCGCGGGGCTTGGCGCGTGCCGACGTTGAGGATATTGACGTTGCGGACCGTCACGTCGTGGATGCTGCCCAGTCCGCGGCGCTTCTGGATAACGAAGTCGATTGCCCGTGCCCAACCCAGGCCGCAGGTAAGGTTCTCGATGGTGACGTTGTGGATCTCCGCGCCGTCCCGCAGTTGGATGATGGCGGCCCGCATGCACGAGACAATCTCGATGTTGCGGTAGGTGATGTCCTTGAACGCCTGGCCGTTGGTCTCGGTGCCGATCTTCACGCCCCCGTACTTGAGACACTGCAGCAGGCAGTACTCGGCGGTGATGTCGGATGTCTCCTTCCAGTGCGATTGGAAGGACTTGGTCGCGATGCAGTCGTCCACGGTCACGATGTACACGTCGCTGATGTGGACCTTGCGGCAGTTGACCGGGTCGATTCCGTCCTTGCCCCCGAAGACCTTGTAGTTGCGGACGGTCACATTGGTGCTGAAGTCGAACCGCGTGTTCCAGTTGTAGTCGAAGTTCGTCGAGATCAGCCCCTCGATGTGGAGCTTGTCGACGTTGTTGGTCCGCAGGCAGCCGGCCTGGTTGGTGCCCGGTGAGCCGGTGAAATCCAGGATGCCCTCGCCGGTGAGACGGATGTTGTTGGCATCCTCGGCCAGGAATCGGATGGATTTGATGATTGCCTCCGGAGCAAGATGCATGTTCACATTGCTCTTGAGTCGCAGGGTGGAGTTCTTGCTGCCGCCGTAGGTACCGTTGGGAACATAGAGCGTTCCGCCGCCATCCTTGTGCAGCGTGTCGACGGCCTGCTGGAAGACCCCGACCATGTCCGTCTTACCGGTGGTGTCGATGCCTTCCAGCTTCGAGGCATCCACGACATTTTTGCCGGTGGGTTTTTTGGGCATGGGGTAGGTAAACAGGGCCAGGGCACCGTTCTTGTTGATCTTCACGCGCAGGTTGCAGGGCTCGGCGACGGTGAGTACGAGCTGGTTGCCGTCGATTTCGGAGGTGACCTTGGCCCACTTGGGACGCACCTCGTAGCCGGCGATGGGCTTGTTCCCGTCGACCGCGATGGCGATGCGCGTTTTTCCCGAAATTGCCAGGCGGGCCATCCGGATGCGGTTCTTCCAGAACGCCTTCACCGGGATGTTCTTGCCCTCGGCGGTGACGGTGTAGGAGGCGTCGGCCTTTCCGAGCGGCGTATCGAACGGCTGAGCGTCGGCGGCCAAGAGTGCGGGGATTGCCAGCAAAGCCAGCAGAGCGGCGGTGATGCGTGTCATCGGGGGGCTCCCTGTCCGTTTTCGATCGCGCAAGGCGCAAAAGGTGACATAGCGGTAATGTAATCCAGTTGGGTACTGCTGAAACCCGGTGTTCTTGAGCAGGTATCGGCGAATGTGCCGGGAAAGTGACGGTCTGTGTCATTTCAGATAGCCGACGTTGCCGGTTGTCTGGGCGCATGGAAAAGGCCCCGCATGCCGAAGCACACGGGGCCTTCCGTATATAAGGTAAACAGTGTTGTCGTCTTGGACCGGCGTTACCACCGGTTTGTCTTCCCGGGGGAAGACGAGGCTGTGCTGACTATCTTCATCGTGCAGATCTCTCTGCTGGGTGGGGGTTGAACTCCCTGGTAGGGGAGAGGCTCCACCGTTCGATGTCTAGATAATCCTCTAGAAAGGAGGTGATCCAGCCGCAGGTTCCCCTACGGCTACCTTGTTACGACTTA